>NZ_RQVB01000006.1:0-147662 GCF_003992265.1 Veillonella sp. CHU594 | reverse complement strand
AACACAGTAGTTAAGCTCGTAAACGCCGAAAGTACTTGGCTGGAAACGGCCTGGGAGGATAGGAAGTTGCTGATTAAGAAATAAAGAAGACGCCGAGAGGCGTCTTTTTTATTTTCTCATTCAATATATTATTTTGGTCTGGCCGTTTCCAGCCAATATGGCAGAAGTAATATCTATGAAAGAATACCATAGGCCTGGGATCCCCAGTGAACCACTTTCATAGGAGCATAGCGACGCATGAAAGTGTGTGAATCGGGGAGTTCGGCCCGTAAGGTTTTCTACGACCGAAGGGAGTAAGAAAATCCACAGGGCAGAACAGGAAGTTGCCAATGAAAAAACTATTTTTGCAAGCCCTTTCCAGCCAATATAGAACAACATATGTGAAATAATAAAGATAATTTTACATAATGACAAATCAATCGTAACCTTGTATACTATATCTATTATTAAGGTAACTAAGGTGATAATATGATACATACTACACGTAATAATATTTTCAAAAAACCTAAAATAGAATTTTTTAATACCTTTGATCGTGAGGAATTTCTCCTATTAATTGTAAAAGGTATAGTCATAGGAATTGCAGCCGGCATAATTGGTTCTGCTTTCAGATATATTATTCACTGGGGCAATGAATATCGCCACGAATTTATGGCGACGGCAACGATGGAACAAATCGTGATTTGGGCGATGATTATGATGGTTCTTGGCTGGGGTTGTCACTTATTACTCAAGTGGGCACCCTTGTCTGGAGGATCAGGAATACCTCAAATTGAAGGAGAAATGAAGGGGATTTTTAATATGAATCCTTTTCCTACGTTGGTATCTAAATTTTTTGGTGGTGCTTTTACAGGTATCGTAGGATTTTCTGTTGGGCGCGAAGGGCCTTCTGTGCAATTGGGTGGAGCTACAGGAAAACTCTTGTCGAATTGTTTTGGTAGCTCGTTACGTGAGGAGCGGATTTTAACATCTGCAGGGGCGGCAGCTGGTTTGACTGCTGCCTTCAGTGCACCAGTATCAGGAGCTATCTTTGTATTTGAAGAAGTGCATAAAAGTTTTTATCCTAAGCTTGTGATTCCTACATTTTCTGCTACCATATCATCTAACTTAATTACGTCTTTAGTATTTGGATTAACACCGTCATTGGGATTTTCTGTTATGGAAAGTATTCCTATTGAGTATTTCACAACACTTTTTATATTAGGAGTTGCTGTGGGATGCTTTGGAGTTATTTTTAATCGTATGATTGTAGGAGTAAAGTGCATCTATGATAGATTACCAATATCTAGAGGCTGGAAAATTTCTTTAACATTTCTTGGGGTAACTCTATTGGGCATAGATTCACAAATGCTGCTAGGTGGTGGTAATGATGTAGTGACCATGATGGTTGCTCATCAACAGACATTACAAGTATTGCTATACATTGTGATAGGTAAAATTGTGTTAACTTCTATTTGTTATGGTAATGGTGCACAAGGTGGTATATTTCTACCGATGGTTGTAATTGGATCAGCAGTGGGGGCATTGATGCATAGTATATTAGTAGAATTACACATGCTACCGAATGCCTTTGGAAGTAGTTTTATCATTTGTGGTATGGCAGGTATGTTAGCAGCCTCTATGCGAACTCCATTGTTAGCTATCTTATTGGTACTAGAAATGACAAATAGCTTTCACAGTATTTACCAAGTAGGTACTGTAGCCATTATTGCTTATTTAACGGCTGAATTTATGAAAGAATTACCAATTTATGATAATTTATTACTTCGTATGAGCCAAGGCATTTTAGGAGCAGAAGAAGAGCAAACATTTTTCCAAACTCGTCTATCAGTCGTTTGCCCCTATGTAGATACGATGTTGAAAGATATTGAAATGCCAAGAGGATCTATGATTGTCAGCATTGATCGAGGAGGACAGCCGATTGTACCAGTGGCCACAACAGTATTACAGTGTGGAGATGAACTATATGTGTCCTGTACAAAAGGGCAGTTAAAAGAAGTAAAAGAATTTTTTGGTCTTTAACATTTCTTATAGAGTTACGATAGGAGATATGCTACTATACATATAGGTACTAGTTGGAGTATTATAATTTTGAAAGATGGTATATCATTACAAGTCTTACTATACTGTATTAGAAGCTATCTGAGAAACGTTTTCTAGTATGTTGGTTCCAGCCTATTAAGAGTAATAGACTGGCGGATGATTTTATATTAAATAGCATGTACTACATAGAAAGGACCATACATATGGCAATGATGGAATTTACAGACCGCCCCCTAACAGTAGCGGTGATTACAGTGTCTGATACAAGAACAAAAGAGACAGATAAAGGTGGAGCCCGAGTTGAAGAATTAGCTCGCGAGGCTGGATTTGTGGTGGTATCTCGTCAAATTGTGACAGATACAATTGATGAGATTCAAGGAGCCATTCATCAGGCTTTCACTGGCAATTATGATGAAGAAGTTCTAGTTTTGGATACTTCCACAAATAATGCTGTACGAGCTTGGACTTATGAGAGCAATGTCAGTGGTGCAGATATTATTATTAGCACTGGAGGCACTGGTATTGCCAAACGTGATGTATCCATCGAAGCAGTGCAACCCTTATTGGATAAAGAAATTCCAGGGTTTGGCGAATTATTTCGTTTTTTAAGCTACCGTGATGATATTGGAACGAAAGCGTTGGCATCTCGTGCTATTGGCGGGGTAAAAGATCATACGATTTTATTTGCTATTCCGGGATCAGTAGGGGCTGTTACACTAGCCATGAAAGAATTGATTTTACCAGAAGTTAAACACTTAAAGCGAGAATTAATTAAATAGTGGATTAACGATAGCTATCTTTAGTAACTATGTATTATAGTAGTGCTAAGATAGCTATTTTTTTGCGCCCATAGATGTGATGTAAAGATAGTAAAGCAAAGCGGCAACAGGTAGAAGTCTTCTGAAAAATAGGCAATTATAACAATAGAGATATCTAAAAGAATAGCATTACGTATTAAAAGTAAAAAATGTATATAGGCTTTTGTAATTTGTATGCACAAGTGAATGGTAACGTGCTATAATGGAATTATCTAAATTACATAGTAAGTTATTGGAGGAAGTAATGGCTTTCAATTTAAAAGGAAAAGAAGAAAAGTTTTTCAGTATGCTCAATGACCATGCTGAGTTATGTCATGAGGCAGCACAATTGATGCAAGATGTGTTTGAAGGAGAAGTGGAGAAGCGAGAAGCTCTTCGCGAAATTGAACAAAAGGAACATGAGGCAGATGAATTGGTAGCGGCTACTATGGACCGTTTGCGTAAAACATTTATTACGCCAATGGATCGTGAAGACATTCAACTTTTGATTGATCAATTAGATAACACGATTGATAATATTAAAGAAATTATGGATAAAATGGTAATGTATCAAGTGCAAAGCGAACCAACTGCAGGAGCAATCCGTATGGCAGAAATCGTAGCTAAATGTTGCAAACACATTAAAAAATCTATTTCTTATATGGGGAGTTTAAAAAAGAACTATCTGAAAGTAGAAGGTCGTGCGTTAGAGGTGTTGCGTTTAGAAGCAGAGGCAGATGATATTTATCATGTGGAAATGGCGAAACTTTTTACAGAGTGCAGTGACCCTATTGAAATCATTAAGTGGAAGGAAATTCTTAGCTCCATGGAAGACGTTATTGATGGATCTGAGACTTTGGTAGGAACATTCCGCCGGGTAGTATTAAAGTATGCTTGATGGTTGGGTGATATGGGCCGTCGTTTTGCTCGCATTGGCCTTTGACTATATAAATGGATTCCATGATACTGCTAATGCAATTGCCACATCAGTATCTACTCGAGCCATAGCGCCAAAGACGGCTGTTATGATGGCAGCCACGTTAAACTTTTTGGGAGCTATGGTGAGTACGGGCGTTGCTAAAACGATTGGTGGAGATATTGTTACAGCCCCAGAGATGATTAACGGAGAAATTATTGTTGCAGCTCTTGTAGGTGCTATTTTCTGGAACCTCTTAACTTGGTGGTATGGGATTCCAAGCTCTTCTTCCCATGCCTTAATTGGTGGTATCATTGGTGCTGTGTTGATTTCTGTAGGCCCTGAAGCTCTGCAAGCTGGTGGGATTGGTAAGATTTTTATTTCTTTGGTAGCATCTCCTATTCTAGCGCTAGTATTGGGCTATATTGTTATGAAAATACTGCTAATCCTATTTGGACGATTTTCGCCAATTATCTTAAATGATCGATTTCGGAATATGCAATTAGTATCTGCGGCCTTAATGTCGTTTTCGCATGGATCTAATGATGCACAAAAAGCGATGGGCATAATTACGTTAACCTTAGTAGCTAGTGGACATTTACAAACCTTAGATGTACCTATTTGGGTTAAAATTGCCTGTGCTACAGCAATGGCATTAGGTACAGCAGCAGGTGGTTGGAAAATTATTGCTACTGTAGGTAGTAAAATTTTTAAATTAGAAAGTATTAATGGATTTGCAGCTGATTTGAACTCTGCTATTACTATTTTTACAGCTACATTATTGCATTTACCAGTATCTACTACACATGTTGTGAGTGGATCTATTATGGGGGTAGGTACAGCCATGCGTGTAAGAGCGGTTAACTGGAGCACTGCAAGGTCTATGGTATTTGCTTGGTTTATTACGATACCATTATCTGCAGGTGTATCTGCACTAGCTTATGTGATTATTGATACATTAGCACATATATAAAAAATGAAGAAGTTGTGAAGAAATAGGTTGCAACATTCTCAATAATTTCTTATAATAGAAACAAGAGATGCTCGAACGCTTTTGCACTCGAGCATTTTTTTGCAAGCTTAAAGTATACCTAAGTAGTGTACTTTTGATGACGGATAGAGTTTTATGAAGGATAGATAACAAAAGAGGAGGACTCATTGAAATTTAATCAAGCGACAGACTATGCATTTCGTATTCTTTTATATATGTCTACATTACCTTTTGGTACTCGTAAGGTAGGCTCAGAGTTAGCGCGTACTAGCAAGATTCCTGAACGATTTCTACTAAAAATTATGAGATATTTAGTGAATGCAAAATTATTGCACTCTTACCGAGGCGTAGATGGTGGATTTACATTGGCCAAAAAGCCTAAAGATATTAGTTTGTATGATGTGGTAACAGCGGTAGAAGGAGACACATATTTACAACATTGTTTATATGACTCTGAAAGTTGCTCTCGTGGCTGCCATGGTCAATGCGCCGTACAAGAGGCAGTTGGTAAAATTCAAGCTGTACTAATACAAGAGTTAAAAAATGTTGATTTCGAAACGTTAGCAAAACGTGAGCGTTCGATTCAAATATCATTGCACCATGTGGTATAAATTGTATTCAAGTGAGGAGGAATTAACATGATGGATGCAGTCTTGTTAGCTCGTTTTCAATTTGCATTGACAACGATCTATCATTGGCTCTTCGTTCCGTTTACGCTAGGTATGACAGTATTAGTAGCAATACTAGAAATTACTTATGTGCGTACGAAAAACGAAGTGTACAAAAAAATGGCAAAGTTTTGGGGAAAATTATTCTTAATTAACTTTGCAATGGGTGTTGTAACAGGTATCGTTCAAGAGTTCCATTTTGGAATGAACTGGGCGGAATACTCTCGCTTCATGGGAGATATCTTCGGAGCTCCTTTGGCGTTAGAAGCCTTAACAGCCTTTTTCTTAGAGTCCACTTTTATGGGGGCTTGGATTTTTGGTTGGGATAAATTATCCCCTAAAGCACATGCATTTGTAGCAGTGTTGGTAGCTATCGGAAGTAACTTATCCGCATTCTGGATTTTAGTAGCGAACTCATTTATGCAACATCCAGTTGGATATGCACTTCGTAATGGCCGTGCAGAAATGGATTCCTTTGCGGCTATCCTACAAAATGGGTATTTACCAGGTCAATATTTGCACATCTTTACAGATGGTATCTTAACAGCAGGTGTTATCATTGCTTCTGTTAGTGCATGGCATTTATTGAAGAATAATCACGTAGATTTTTACTCTAAATCTATTAAGTTTGGTTTAGGTGCAGCAGTAATTGGTGGTTTATTAGTTAGTGGCGCAGGTCACTTCCAAGGCCAAACAGTAGCCAAATTACAACCAATGAAAGTAGCTGCTTTTGAAGCATTGTGGGAAACACATGATCCAGCTCCATTTGCTATCGTTGCTGGCATTGACCAAGATGGCAAAAAGAACAATTTTGAAATTGGTGTACCAGGGGCGCTATCCTTTGTAGTTCATGATTCTTTCAAAGGCGAAGTAAAAGGTATCAATGACCTTCAAAAAGAAGCAGAACTAAAACACGGTGCAGGCGATTATGTGCCACATGTAACATCTATGTTCTGGTCTTTCCGTGTGATGATTTTAGCAGGTATCTTGATGCTTGTTACATCTATCGTAGGTTACTACTTGCATATGAAAGGCAAATTGCTTAATAACAAAGCAGCCTTAAAAGCGATTTATCATATGTTAGCCCTTCCATTCATTGCGAACTCCACAGGCTGGTATGTAGCAGAAGCGGGTCGTCAACCTTGGCTTGTATATGGCTTACAAAAAACGGCGGATGGTGCATCTAAAGTGGTAACAGCCCCAGAAATCTGGACAACAATTATCGGTTTTACAGCTGTATACGTAGTCATGGCAATTGCCGCAATCTACTTGGCAGTAAAACATATTCAAGCGGGGCCAGCGGGTAACCCAGCTCATGATGTGGTTGAACAAGAGGAGGCTACATTATGGAAATAATTACAAATAACTTAGAATTAATTTGGTTCATCTTAGTAGGTGTTTTATTTACGGGATTCTTTATTTTAGAAGGTCTTGACTATGGTGTAGGCATGTGGCTCCCATTCTTGGGTAAAACAGACCGTGAACGCCGCCAATTAATCAATACTATCGGTCCTGTATGGGACGGTAACCAAGTATGGATGCTCACCGCTGGTGGTGCTATGTTTGCATCCTTCCCACAAGTATATGCTACCTTATTCAGTGGTTTCTACTTGGCATTGTTCTTGATGTTAGCAGCGTTAATCGCTCGTGGGGTATCTTTTGACTTCCGCAGTAAAGATAAAAGCCCAACATGGCGTGCTGCTTTCGACTGGTGCATTTTCTTTGGATCTGCTATCCCAGCACTTCTTTGGGGTGTTACAGTAGGTAACTTGATCCAAGGTACACCTATCGATAAAGATATGAACTTTGTAGGTGGGTTCTTAGATTTATTGAGCGTATACACGATTCTTTGTGGCGTTGCCTTCGTGTGCGTATTCTTGTACCATGGTGCTTTATATGCATCCGTGAAAACAACAGGGGACATCTCTGAACGCGCTCGTGCAGCTGCATTAGTAGAAGGTGTGATTACAGCAGTAGGTGCGTTGGTATTGGTAGGAGCTACCTATGTATACACAGACCTATTCAACAGCACATTAGCTACCGTAGCATTTGCATTAGCTATTCTTAGCTTCTTAGTATCTTGGGGCTTTACACGTGCTCGCCAAACAGGTAAAGGTTTCGTGTTCAGTGCATTGACAATTCTATTTGTAACCCTTGCGTACTTTGCAGGATTGTTCCCTCGTATCATGGTATCTAGCATTGATCCAGCGTACAGCTTAACAATCATGAATGCTGCATCCTCTACGTATACATTAACATTGATGACAATCGTAGCGTGCATCTTCGTACCAATCGTATTGGCGTACCAAGCATGGGCATACTACTATTTCCGTCATCGTGTTACACAAGATGACTTACACTATTAATCTATAGTGATTTTAAAAGGGGCGTGATTACACGTCCCTTTTCTTGCATATGATAAGAATCGACTAACACGTATTCTGGAAAGGAGGTCCGATGATTCATCCCTTTGCTTGGCAATTAGTGAAATTGCATCCTCGTTCCTATGGAGGATTACTATTGTTTACCTTGCTTGGCACGGTAGCAACGTTAGGGCAAGCATATGCTTTTGCTTGTATTATTGATAGGCTAGTAGTACAAGGTGGAGATATATCTTTTGATTATATACTAGGATTAATGTTAATGATTTTTCTACGTATGGTTTGTACCCATGGAGAGCAGTGGTTGCGAGATCATATTGCAAGTGCAGTTCATGAGGACCTACGCAATCGTGTGCTACACCATATGTTATCTCAAGGGGTACGTCAATCCGAGAGTGCTGGTTCTATCACACATATATTGACTGATGGGTTAGATCATGTAGATGCTTATATGAGTCAATATATTCCACAAGCATTATATGCTGTATTGATTCCACTTATATTGTCTATTGCTATTATTAATTCTATCTCTTGGATTGGTTGGATTTTATTGCTAACCTACCCTTTGATTCCTTTTTTTATGATTCTCATTGGTAAGGAAGCAGATAAACTAAATAAGCAGCAATGGGAACGAATGCAATTCTTAGGAGGACATTTCCTTGACGTATTACAAGGTTTAACAACACTGAAAGTATTTGGTCGTGCCAAAGAACAGATTCATGTGATAGGTCGTTTATCTGGAGAGTTTCGCGATGCTACATTAAAGGTATTGCGTATCGCCTTTTTGTCTGCCTTAGTGTTAGAATTAATCGGTACAATAAGTACAGCCATGATTGCTGTCTACTTAGGGGTATCCTTAGTATATGGGGAAGTAGAGTTTTTACCAGCTTTCTTTATTTTGCTACTAGCACCAGATTTCTATGCTCCCCTACGACAGTTGGGATCTGCATTTCATACGGGTTTATCAGGTAAAGTGAGCCTTACAGCAGTGGAGGAGTATGTAACATCAGGTGTAGAAGTAATTCATACAGGTCAGAAAACACTTAAGGATCCGATTCAAACTATTGAGTTTCGGGATGTGGCATACGAATATGAAGAAGATCATGTAGGCTTAGCCACTTTTACAGGTGTATTGGAATGTGGCCGTTCTTATATGCTAGTTGGTGAAAGTGGAGCGGGTAAAACTACTATATCTAATGTGCTCATGCAATTATTAACGCCTACTAAGGGCCAAGTGACCGTAGATGGTTATGATTTACAAACCTTAGACAGTCAATGGTACCATGAGCAGATTGCGTATCTTAGTCAAACCCCATATATTATGAGTGGTACCTTACGGGAGAACTTACAATTTGGATTACCGGCGACTGATGAAACCTTATGGCAGGTTCTAGAACAAGTACAGCTAGCTGACTTTGTAGCTACTTTACCAAAGGGATTAGATACATTGATTGGAGAAGGTGGCTATGGATTGTCCGGTGGACAACGCCAACGATTAGCTTTAGGACGAACCTTGTTACGACCAGCACAAATCCTTATTCTTGACGAAGTAACAGCTCATTTAGATGTGGAAACTGAGCATCTAATCATGCAGGTATTGCATCAGTATGGGCAAGATAAAATCGTCTTGTATGTGGGGCATCGTGTGCAAACTATGAAGTATGTGGACATTTTATTTGTGATGCAAGAAGGGCGATTAGTAGAAGCTGGTAGTTATAGAGACTTAATCGTACAAAATGGATATTTTACATCCCTAGTGAATACCTATAGTAATCCTGTGATGCGGAAGGTAGTGGAGGAGACACTAAAGTCTGAATCCCCTAATCCAGCATTAGGAGCAGACTATAGCAGTGGCGATACATCGTACGATATAGTGCAACAAGTTGAAATAGAAGCGTTACATAATACACATGCATCGAATGTTAAAGAGCATAATACCATGGGAAATACGCAACAGAATATCCGCCGAGGCTTATGGTCACTCTGGAAGTTACTATCTGGGCATAAAGCCTTGCTAGTGGGTAGTGTAGTTTTTGCTATGGCTACAGTGCTCATGAATATTGGTTTACTTACTACGTCCACATGGCTCATAACGAAAGCCTCAGAGCATCCCCTATTAGTGGTGTTGAGCTTGGCCATTGTAGGAGTACGATTCTTTGGGATTAGCCGTGCCATTTGTCGGTATGGGGAACGTTATGTGTCGCATTCTATGGCTTTCCAAGGGTTATACGAATTGCGCATTGCCTTCTTTAAAAGACTAGAACCATTGGTGCCACGTATCTTTCAATCTATGAAAATGGGGGACCTCCTAGGACGGATTATGGCAGATATTGAGACATTACAGTTCTTTTATTTGCGTACCTTAGTACCTAGTTTGTCATTCCTCGTTGTTACAGTGCTAGGCTGTATCATAGGATACCAATTGCATCCGATAGTAGCTATGGTGATTGCATTGTACAGTATTCTTGTAGGCGTAGTGCTGCCAATGATCATTACCTATGTGCTACGGCAAGTACCACCTATGCGATTACATACAAGAGGGCGTATGAAAGAGGAACTCATCGAATCTATTCATGGTGTGGTAGATATTATTATGAGTCATCAAGAAAAACGATTTGTACAGTCTATGAAAGCATCTTTTCGTGATTTTGATGGTTGGCAGAGTCTATGGAATCGTGGCGTTCGTTGGAATCAGACTATCCTCTTAGGGTTAGCACAATCTGCCTTATTAGTAGGGATTATTGTTGGCCTATGGGTAATTGATGGCATTACCTACGGACCGCTATGGGTGGCGGTTATCGCTATTGGATTGCAGTCCTACTTTGAAACCTTACAACCTATGACAGAAGCATCCTTGCATGGCTATGAAAGCGCTTTAGCTATGGAGCGATTGGAACAGCTAGACGATCGATCAGGACAGGAGAAAACATCATTAGAAAGCATGAACCATCAGAGTTCCATAGACGTGGATAAAACAGTATCTCCGATGATTCGTATGCAAGCTCTATCCTTTGCTTATGATGTACTGCCTATTTACGAGGAATTAGAATTGTCCATTCAAAAAGGTGAGAAAGTAGCTATTGTAGGTCCTAGTGGGTCCGGTAAAAGCACATTGTTTGCACTGTTACAAGGATGGTATGCATACAGTGGTACTATCTTTATTGATGGAGTTGATACAAGGGCACTTTCAGAGGAAGAATTGCAATCGTATATGGCATATGCTACCCAAGATATCTATATATTCCATGCTACAATTGGCGATAACATCCGATTGGCTAAGCCGAGTGCTACAGATGAAGACATTTGGCAAGCCTTAGAAGCGGTGCAATTGGCGGACTGGGTACGGACATTACCAAAAGGTTTGCGCACCATGGTCGGTCAAGGGGGCATGGGTCTCAGTGGTGGACAACGACAACGCCTTGGTATGGCACGCTTGTATTTACGTGATGCAGAGATTTTGCTTTTGGATGAGCCACTAGAAGGATTAGATCAAGTCACAAGGCACTTGGTACAAGATCAGTTGAGTACTTTGTTCCAAGGAAAAACTGTATTATACATTACACACCATATCGAACAACTTCATGAAATGGATCGTATTGTATTCTTAGAAGATGGACGCATTGTGGAAAGTGGAACTTATGAACGCTTATTAGCTTTACAAGGTCGATTCTACGAATACCATCGATTGAGCATGGAACGCATTTAGTATAGGTGGGGCTTTTCTTTCATTTGTAAGGGGACTATGATATAATTGTGATAACTATGAAAGTGTATCACTTAGATTCAGATAACCTACTAGATAGGAGATATATATGGGACAATTAGTTACAAAGCTGTTGAAATTAGCCAATACTGTAACTACACAAACACATATAGAAGCCCCACGTTTACCAGAGCAACTAGAAGATGGAAATACGCTGTACGATCATCGTATGCTATCCATTGAGGAAGAAGCGGTGAACCGTAAGATGCGATCTGTGGTGCGTAATCATTGGTTCTTTCATTCCATTATTTTTGAATTTGAACCAAACAATAAGGTATTCATGAATGTCATCACGAAATTGGGGAATGTCATCAATGTAGAATTTGATATTGATGATATTTGGTTTGATGATTATACATCTACCATTCAGCTTAAATTAGATGTAGCCAATGTAGATATGGGTGGTTTATTTTTAAATATCATTACTCATATTTTGGGAAATTGGAGTTTGCATGTATTAGGGATGTTTTTTAATCCTTTCAGCATCGGTGATGATACATCATCTATGCGTTTAGAAAAGAAAGGTATTATTCGATTTGACTTGTCACCGGATAGCCCTGTACGAGAGTTTATTCCTTGGCCACAGCGACCAAAAGATAGCGTAGGGCCGGTGCTATTAACAGCCATCAGATCGGGACAATCTGTGCTGCAAGTGGAGTATTATGCATTCCATCAGAAGTTAGAAACCTATTTAGCTCCTGAAATGCCGGTAAAAACGAACTGGGTTCGCTCCATTGACATGGCGGCAGCTTTGTTAATGCCCATAGGGGTTTGGGTGAGCTTTATTATCTTGAACCATTACTTACCACATGAAGAGCTACAGGACTTTTCTTTCTCTACGTATTTCTTTATTTCCTTGAGCATTTTGCTATTCAGTTTTGTGGTCATGAATATTCCTCGTTATATTTACATGTATTTTGAAACGAGGAAAAAATGGCAATCTGTATTTGTGAGCAATAATATTAAGATCCAGATGCGACGATTACAACGACGTATTGCTATGCAGAAGCAGGCTTTAGAGAATGATAAAAATGTTATGAAACGACAAGAACACATCGTGGAAATGTTGATGCAAATACGAGATAAACGATTCTTGGCACATCGATTGAAAGTGGCTGATGAAGACCGGGATCGGAAACAAAAAGTAAAGTTTATCATAGCCTATGTGCTGTGTACGTTCCTCGAATGGATGCTCCTTATACACTAAGCACTTATACTAGAAATGGTTAGGAGGGATATGTGAGACATAAAAACATGCTGCCGCAAATTGTTTTTATGTCTCACATATCCCTCCTTTTCAAATGTAGTAAGTGCTGAGGTATGCGTCGCATGGGAGCATGCTGTAGTAAATTGTTTTTTACAGACATATATCCCCCTTTTTTTATACAGTCAGTGCTAAGGTAGGCGTCACATGGGAGGATGCTGCCGCAAATTGTTTTTATGTCTCACATATCCCTCCTTTTCAAATGTAGTAAGTGCTGAGGTATGCGTCGCAAGGGAGTATGCAGTAGTAAATGGAATATAAAAAGGACTGTACTTAGTGTTGATGCACTTGGTACAGTCCTTTGTTTATTTTTTTACGTCAGGGACGTTGGTTGGGTTTGCTTTGAATGGTGTTTTCACCGGTGTGGATTTGCTTGGTTCTGGGGCCTCGATGTTAGGATGTTCCCACTCTAGTTGCATGATGCGGAACTGGTGTTGGTTGGCGAAACGTTTGAGCTGCCAGTTGTCACGTTCTAGTTCTTTTAGTCGATCTCCGTGAGAGTTACTGATGTTTTCTAGGTTGGTCAAGCGATAATGAAAGGTATCACTGTGTTCCATGGTATGCTCTGTGTCAACTCGTTCTTTCAGAGCGTTGATTTCTAGTTGTTGTGACACCATCCAATAGGTTGTGCTTAGCACGTAGAGGATAATCCAGAACACTGGCCTCTTTAGGAGAGGGCCTACTTTCAGAAGCGGATTACTCAGCTGTTTCATCATGGGTGTCGCCAGGAATCAATGGCAAGCGCGCCATCACAAAGTCTAACCATAAGCGGGAAGCATGAGATAGGTAATGTCCTTTTTTCCAAATAACGTGTAAAGTATGCATAATTTCAGGATTTACTAAAGGACGTACCACAACGCTAGATCCTACTTTTGTATTTTCATCTTCCGTAGGGCATAGACGACTAGGTAATAAAGCGATTGCTAAGTGAGCGGCTACGGTTTGTAACATCAAATCGCGTTGGCTAGTTTCAAATACAATATGTGGTTGGAAGCCAACAGATTTACAAGATTTTACAATTTCATCATGAAGGTTAAAATCATCTTTATGTAACACAAAAGATTGATCTGCTAATTGATCAAGAGAAATAGATTCTTCTAGGGCTAATGGATTATCTTTTGGTAAGATAACGCTTAAAGGATCACTCGTTAAATAGAATGAGTCAAATTCTTTTGAATTTGGTTTTGTACAGATAATCCCAACATCGATAAGACCTTCTTGGACAGAAATTTCTATTTTTTTAGAACCATGTTCATATAACTCTAATTCGATTTGAGGATAGGTTTGTTTGAACTCACCTAATAATTGTGCAAAGATTGGAGCGTCTGTAACTGGTGGTAAACCAATTAATACAGAACCTTGTTCTAAGCGGAATTCGTTTTCGAAATCGATTTTTAAATGTTCAAACATGAATACAACACGCTTCGCATGCGTTAAAAAGATGGTGCCGCCATCAGTCATTTCAACAGATTTTGCATTACGAATGAATAACACAACACCTAGCTCGTCTTCTAATGCTTTTATAGTACGACTAATAGCAGATTGTGAAATGTGAAGATTTCTTGCGGCCTTGCTGAAACTTTTTTGATCCGCTACTTCTACGAAGTATTTTAAGTGATGAAAGTCCATAATGCACCTCTTAAATATGGTAATAACAAAAGCCCTCTTTTTTAGTATGCTATTTGAGCAATAAAGCATGTGTAAATGTAAATTGATAATCGCATAATTAGCAATGGATATAGTGTATATGGTATTGCGAAGTTCTCGTTCTCAATGTATAATGAAACCATAAGGCTATATCAATTTGTTCAAGAAGTAGAGTTACTACTTCACAAATTTGCAAAGAGGTACTATATAACTTATATATTATTACATTTTTGCAACATATGCAATCTTTTTAGAAATAAATGATTCATATTTCAAAAAACATTTTGATACTCAAGAGGGGAGGGCTCATCCTGCGAGTGCACGGACAAGAGTCTATATACATCCCCCTATTTTGTATGTAACTACAAGTGTTAATTTTTATTTGCTTTAAGGAGGCTATTTTAACATGCGTAAAATGAAAACTATGGACGGCAACCAAGCTGCAGCACACGTAGCGTATGGTTTCTCTGAAGTGGCAGCTATTTACCCAATCACACCATCTTCTCCAATGCCAGAACATGTGGATGAATGGGCAGGACAAGGTCGTAAAAACTTGTTTGGTCATACTGTACAGGTTGTTGAAATGCAATCCGAAGCCGGCGCTGCAGCAGCAGTTCACGGTTCTTTACAAGCGGGCGCATTGACAACTACGTTCACATCTTCTCAAGGTCTTTTATTAATGTTACCTAACTTGTACAAAGTGTCTGGTGAGTTACTTCCAGGTGTATTCCACGTAGCGGCTCGTGCTATCGCAGCGCAAGCATTGTCTATCTTTGGTGACCATCAAGACGTTATGGCAGCTCGTGCTGCTGGTTGTGCTATGTTAGCAGAATCCTCTGTACAAGAAGTTATGGATCTTGCTCCAGTTGCGCATTTAACAGCGTTAAAAACTCGCGTTCCTTTCATCAACTTCTTCGACGGTTTCCGTACTTCTCATGAAATCCAAAAAATCGAAGTATTAGAATATGATGAATTAAAACCTTTAGTGGACCAAGAAGCATTAGAAGCATTCCGTCAACGTGCGTTGAACCCAGATGCTCCTGTAACTCGTGGTACTGCTGAAAACCCTGATATCTACTTCCAACATCGTGAAGCTTCTAACCCATTCTACTTAGAAGTTCCAAATGTAGTAGAACATTACATGCATGAAATCAACAAAATCACTGGTCGTAACTACCAATTGTTCAACTACTATGGTGATGAAGATGCAACTGACGTAATCGTAACAATGGGTTCCTCTGCACAAGTAGCTACTGAAACTGTAGATTACTTACGTGCACAAGGCCGTAAAGTTGGTTTCGTACAAGTTCACTTATTCCGTCCATTCGCGACAGATCGTTTTGTAGCGGCTCTTCCAAAAACTGTAGAACGCGTAGCAGTATTAGACCGTACAAAAGAACCAGGTGCGTTAGCTGAACCTTTATTCTTAGACGTTCAAGCAGCACTTGTTCAACACAATATTAATGCTAAAGTATTCGGCGGTCGTTATGGTCTTTCTTCTAAAGACGTAATCCCAGCTGACCTTGTAGCAGTATTCGATAACATGTTAGCAGAAACTGGCAAACGTTTCTTCACATTGGGTATCAATGACGATGTAACTAACTTGTCCTTAAACCGTGCTGAAGGTGTATCCGTAAAAACTGAAGGTTTAACTGGATGTAAATTCTGGGGCTTCGGTTCTGACGGAACTGTAGGTGCTAACAAATCTGCTATCAAAATCATCGGTGATCATACAGATATGTATGCACAAGCATACTTCGACTATGACTCCAAAAAATCTGGTGGTGTGACAATGTCTCACTTACGTTTTGGTAAAAATCCAATCAACAAACCATACTTGGTAACTGAACCAGAATTTATCGCTTGTCATCGTCAATCTTATGTTCATGAATATGATCTTCTTCGTGGTATTAAAAAAGGCGGTACATTCTTATTGAACTGTACTTGGTCTCCTGAAGAATTAGCAGAAAAATTACCAGCAAAACTTCGTCGTACAATTGCTGAAAAAGAATTGAACTTCTACATCATCAATGCAGCGAAAATTGCAGCTGAAATTGGTTTGGGTGGCCGTATCAACATGGTTACGCAAGCTGCGTTCTTCAAATTGACTGAAGATACAATCATTCCTATCGACAAAGCAGTTGAGTACTTAAAAGACTCCATTGAAAAAACATATGGTAAAAAAGGTGCTGACGTTGTTGCAATGAACAACAAAGCTGTTGATGAAGGCGTTGGGGCTCTTGTAAAAGTAGAAGTTCCAGCAGCATGGAAAGATGCAAAAGATTCCGAAGATACTTTCGAAAAATCTTCTTGCACAACTTGCCCAAGCTATGTGGCTAACATTGCAAAACCTGTTAATGCACAAGCTGGTTATGATTTACCAGTATCCGCTTTCACAGGCTATGAAGATGGTACATTACCTTCTGGTACTGCAGCATTCGAAAAACGTGGTGCCGCTTTATTCGTTCCTCACTGGATCAAAGAAAACTGTATCCAATGTAACCAATGTTCCTTCGTATGTCCACATGCGACTATCCGTCCTGTATTAGCGACAGCAGAAGAAGCAGCAGCAGGTCCTGAAAACTTTGAAACAATCCCAGAAATGATGACTAAAGGTGAATTGCAATTCCGTATTGCAGTATCTCCATTAGACTGCTTAGGTTGCGGTAACTGTGTAAACATTTGTCCAGCTCCTAAAGGAAAAGCAATCGAAATGCGCCCTATCGATGGCGAATTAGAATTTGCTCCAGCTTGGGATTATGGTGTAGCATTACCAACTAAATCTCACCCAATGAAACAAGAAACTGTAAAAGGTTCCCAATTCAAAACTCCATTGCTTGAGTTCTCCGGTGCTTGCGCAGGTTGTGGTGAAACTCCATATGCTAAATTGATTACTCAATTGTTCGGTGACCGTATGATGATTGCTAATGCAACAGGTTGTTCCTCCATTTGGGGTGCATCTATGCCGGCATCTCCATACACTAAAAACCAACAAGGCCAAGGTCCTGCATGGGCTAACTCCTTATTCGAGGATAACGCTGAGTTTGGTTACGGTATGTTCATCGGTACTGAAAAAATCCGTACACAATTAGCTGAAACTGTAGCTTCCATCGCTGAAACTGCTGATGAAGCAACTAAACAAGTTCTTGACTTATGGTTAGAAAAACGTCTTCAAGGCGAAGGTACTCGTGACCGCGCTAAAGCTGTGATCGATGCTCTTTCCAAAGTAGAACAAACAGAAGCTGTAAAAGAAGTATTGGCTAAAAAACAATACCTTGTAAAACGTTCCCAATGGATCTTTGGTGGTGACGGTTGGGCATACGATATCGGTTTCGGTGGCCTTGACCATGTATTGGCTTCCGGCGAAGACGTTAACGTATTCGTATTCGATACAGAAGTATACTCCAACACTGGCGGTCAAGCATCTAAATCTACTCGCGTAGGTGCGGTTGCTCAATTCGCTGCGCAAGGTAAACGTACAAACAAAAAAGACCTTGGTATGATTGCTATGACATATGGCAACATCTATGTGGCTCAAGTTGGTATGGGTGCTGACATGAACCAATTGATGAAAGCATTGGCAGAAGCTGAAGCATATCCAGGTCCATCCCTAATCATCGCTTACGCTCCATGTATCAACCATGGTATTAAAGGTGGTATGGGTAATGCACAAGCTGAAACTAAACAAGCTGTTGCATCCGGTTACTGGGATCTATACCGTTACAACCCAGCATTAAAAGCACAAGGCAAAAATCCATTCAGCCTTGATTCCAAAGAACCTGATTACGAATTATTCGATTCCTTCTTAGGAAAAGAAGTTCGTTACACATCTTTGGGTAAAGCAGTTCCTGCAATGAGCAAAGAATTGTTAGAAATCAACAAACAATTAGCTAAAGAACGCCGTCAATCCTATGTTCGTTTACAAAAAGGGTTTGAAGACGAATTACAAGGCTAATCAATAGCGAACGTAATATGGAAAGGCTCTCCTTCGGGAGGGCCTTTTTATCAGTTTGTATGAAGGTAAATTTCTTTTATAATATGGTAGTAATTTTACAAAGGATATTGCTGGAAAGTTGCAGATACTATATAAAGTTAAAGAGAGAATTCTTGACAAATAAGAATTAATAGCGTATACTAATTAGGTATTAACAAGTAGAAACCATCCGTTTCTCACCTGATGTCATGAAATGTTGGGTACAGATAGTTATAAACTATGCTCGGGTGGCCTTGTGCCATCCGATTTTTTTATCCCTTTGGAGGTGACTAGTATTAGCAAAGATACACCGCGTATTAATGAAGAAATCCGTGCTCGCGAAGTTCGTGTCGTAAGTGCAGATAATGATCAGTTAGGTATTATGTCTGTTCGTGATGCTTTAGCTATGGCAGAAGAACAACATTTAGATCTAGTAGAAGTAGCCCCTAATGGTAAACCACCAGTTTGTCGCATTATGAACTATGGTAAATACCGTTATGAGCAACAAAAACGCGAAAAAGAAGCAAAGAAGAAGCAAAAAACTTTCACATTGAAAGAAGTTAAGCTTCGTCCTCACATCGAAGATCATGATTTTTATGTAAAACTTAAAAATGCAGCTAAATTCTTAGGTGATGGTAATAAAGTTAAGGTAACGATCATGTTCCGCGGTCGTGAATTGAGCCACCCAGAATTGGGGCTTAATGTGCTGACTCGTTTTGCTGGTGAATTAACTGACCAAGCGGTTGTTGAAAAAGAAGCGAAACTAGAAGGCCGAAACATGACAATGATTTTAGCTAAAAAAGGTAATTAGGAGGAAGAATAATGCCAAAGATTAAAACTCGTCGCGCAGCGGCTAAACGTTTCCAAGTAACAGGTAGTGGTGAATTCAAACGTGCAAAAGCTTTCAAAAGCCATATTTTAGAGAAAAAATCTCCAGCACGTAAACGTAATCTTCGTAAAGCTACATTGGTTAGCAAATCTGACTACAAACGCGTAGTGAAATGCTTACCATACGCATAAGATGCAAATATTTTAGTAACATATAACGATATTGGAGGAATACAATAATGGCAAGAGTAAAAACAGGCGTAACAGCGCATGCACGTCATAAAAAAATCTTAAAATTAGCTAAAGGTTACCGCGGTACACGTTCTCGCTTATTCAAAAAAGCAAACGAATCCGTAATGAAAGCATTATATTATGCTCGTCGTGACCGTCGTGCTAAAAAACGTGAGTTCCGTAAATTATGGATCGCTCGTATCAATGCAGCAAGCCGTATGAATGGTTTATCCTACAGCCGTTTCATCGCTGGTTTAACAAAAGCTGGTGTGGAAATCAACCGCAAAATGTTGGCTGACTTGGCAGTACATGATGCAGCTGCATTCGCAAAATTAGTAGAAATTGCTAAAAACGCGTAAAATAAATAGATAATGACCTATATAATAGGTTGTGTATAGAAGAACAGTCCTTTTGGGCTGTTCTTTTTTGCTACCTTTCAGAATATTTAATTGATATTACTACATAGAGTGATAGAGATATATAAATGATAGTAGTAGCTAGCAATATATCTATAAAAAATACCCTTGAAAGTAATCCTTCAAGGGTATTTAATATATTTTTGTTAATTATCTAAAGAATCGTCCCACCACAGGTAATCGAGCTCCATCGTTTTTATTTAAACCTTTCAGCACAATCATGATAGCTACATAGATAAGTGCACCTATGATAGCGGTAATCATAATGTTAAAGAAGGTAGGGATAGTTCCTTGTAAGATCGGATAGAAATAGTACATGGACACGCCCATGATAGAGGCGGAGATAATATTTTTTCCTAACAAGATAAGATCGATAAAGTATCCTGTGTGACGATGAATCCAGATAAGATTCAATAGAGCAGCAAAACCAATATCGGCTACAGTAGCGTAAGCAGCGCCGCCAATACCTAAGGCAGGGATAGCTGTTAACTCCCAGTTTAAGATGACTTTTACAATGGCTGCGATTCCCATGTTGATGACAGGAATACGTGGTTTTCCCAAACCTTGCAAGATACCTGTCGTCACTTGGTGAAGACCTAAAAAGAAGATGGCCCACGCTAAGATTTGCGTTGCTTCGGCTGCACGTGGTGCGTTATAAATAGTGGATACTACTGGTTCTGCCAAAACGTATAGCATCACCGTGAAAGGAATCGTTGCTACGAAGGTTAACCGCATAGAACCTGCCGTGCGATAGTAGACTTGTTTTATATCTTTAATGGATACAGCATTGGAAACAGCTGGCACAATGCTTGTGGCAATGGCCGCCGTAATGATGGTTGCCAAGTTGATAAGAGGCACTGCCATGCCTGATAAATATCCGTATAGTTCCGTAGCTTCATGGAGCGGATACCCGATATCGATCAATCGCCGTGGGATAATCGCTACATCTAACATGGCTACAATTGGTAGCATCATGCTAGCTAAAGCGATAGGAATGGACAAGTTGATTAAACGACGAATGATAGACTTGGAACTTTCAGGTGTTTCTGTAGTTATCATCGGTTCGTCTAATTGTTTTGGTAGGCGATAGTAATAGTACATGAGTACCACTAAGGCACCGACCGCTCCGATACCAGCGCCTAGGCTGGCTCCACCAGCAGCTACATCTAATCCATAAGGGAGTAAAATATATGCAGCTCCAAGCATGACCACTACACGCAGTAATTGTTCTACAATTTGGCTAATCGCCGTAGGAGTCATCATTTGCCATCCTTGTAAATAGCCTCGATAGCAAGAAATGAGGGTGACGAAGAAGACTGCTGGTGATAGAGCAATTAAAGAATAGTAGGCTCTTGGGTCTGTAATGAAATTAATGTCAATAAGCCATTGGGCAGAACCGTAGACGGCAATACTGAACAATAGGCCGAGGACAAATAGCATTTTAAAAGAAATAGAAAAAACCTTCTGGGCTCCCAATACATCATATTTTGCTAATTTTTCCGCGGTCATAATGGAAATGGCAATAGGGATTCCTGCGCTGGATAGCTGCAGAGCCAATAAGTACGCTGGAAATGCCATTTGGTAGATACCGATACCTTCACCACTGAGAACACGGGATAAAAAAATCCAGTTCAAGCTACCAATAGCTTTTACCACAAACCCCGCAATCGTCAAGATGAGTGTACCTTGTAAAAATCGATTAACCATGATATCTCCTATACTGAAAGATTCGATTGAATCTATGAAAGACTTACTTTTAATTGTACCATAGAATCAGTACTCTCTCAATAAGATTGACTACATTTGAGAACATAGATTTTTCTTGAATCGCTCTAGTAGATACGGTATAATAAATATATATAGTCATTAATAATGTATTTAATTATATACTACAAGGAGGCCCATTATGCCATTAGTATCTACAAAAGAGATGTTTGAAAAAGCCTATGCTGGCGGCTATGCAATTGGTGCGTTCAATGTAAACGACATGGAAATTATCCAAGGTATTGTGGATGCGGCGAAAGTGGAGCAAGCACCATTGATTTTGCAAGTTTCTGCAGGAGCACGTAAATATGCAAAACCTGTATACTTAACAAAACTGGTGGAAGCAGCTTTAATCGATACAGACCTTCCTATTGCTTTGCATTTGGATCATGGTGATGATTTTGAAATTTGTAAAGACTGCATCGATAGCGGATTTACTTCTGTTATGATTGATGGCTCTAAACATCCTTTTGAAAAAAATGTAGAATTGACAGCTCGTGTAGTGGAATATGCTCATAAACATGGCGTTGTAGTAGAAGGTGAGTTAGGTCGTTTAGCAGGTGTGGAAGATGACGTAAACGTTAGCGAGAAAGATGCGTTGTTTACCGATCCAGAGGAAGCCGCTGAATTCGTTCGTTTAACTGGGGTCGATTCCTTAGCGATTGCTATCGGTACAAGCCATGGTGCGTATAAATTTAAAGGCACTCCATACTTAGATTTTGGTCGTTTACAACGAGTAGGCGAATTATTGCCGAACTTCCCAATCGTATTGCATGGGGCATCTTCTGTACCACAAGCATTCGTAGAAAAATGTAACTCTTTTGGTGGCGCTATTCCAGGTGCACAAGGGGTGCCTGAAGATATGCTTCGCAAAGCAGCCACAATGGCAGTGTGCAAAATTAATATCGACACAGACTTGCGCTTAGCGATGACTGCAAGCATTCGTGAAGTATTAGCAAACAATCCTGCTGAGTTTGACCCTCGTAAATACTTGGGACCTGGCCGTGAGGCTATCCAAGCTATGGTGCAACATAAAATTAAAAATGTATTAGGTTGCAACAATAAAATTTAATTTGATTTGAGAAAAGCTGGCATGCTCTTAGGGCGTGTCAGTTTTTTTGTTATGGTAAATCATTGTAAAAGTAGTAGTTTTTATTACCAATATTGTAAAAATGGTATATAATGAAGGTATCATATATTTTATATCCATAGTAAGCGAGGTGATAGCATGGAAGCTACTGCAAGAAAACTAAATCTTAGTGTAAATGTGGAAAAACCGAAATCGTTACAACAATTAACTAAAGAAGAATTGTACAAAAGTTTACGTGAAAGTTATCAAGTGAGTATACATGATAATGATGAGACTTATGATGCTCGCGAAGTCATTAAAGGATTGCTAGCAGAGGTTTAATATGGGAACCTATCGAGTACGAATCAATAGGCGAGTTAAAAAGCAGTTAAAAGAGATCGTTCATTATATCACTAATACATTATATAATCCCATCGCGGCTAAAAATATCTTAATGAGTATTGAAAAAGCAATTGATTCTTTGGAAGTCTTTCCATATAGAAATCGGATATTTGATCCGATAGAGTTTCCTGGACTTTATAGGCACTTGATAAAAAAATATGCAATTTATTATTATATTGATGAAGATAAAAAAGAAGTTATAATTATTGGCATTCATAGAGATAATTGGAATGTCATAGGAACTTTATAAATAAGCAAATTAAAAGGACTGTATAACACGCCTAGGCATGGTATACAGTCCTTTAGTTACGTTAGTATGTATATCGTCGGTGGGAATCACCGCTCTCGTATAGCTTCTCACTTCTCAATGTACCATACATACATCATCGGTGGGAATCACCGCTCTCGTATAGCTTCTCGCTTTTCGATGTACCATATATACATCGTCGGTGGGAATCACCGCTCACATATAGCTTCTCGCTTTTCGATATATCGTAATAATAAGATATTACTGTACATAGTATTTGTCAATAAGGAAAATGGTGTTTTAAGGGATTTGCTTAAAATACTCTGGTAATGGTGCTTGCAATGACATCCACTCTTGTGTCATAGGATGGATAAAATGTAGTTCTGTGGCGTGGAGGCATTGTTTGGTTTGCCACGTTAAGGAGCCTCCATATAAATCATCGCCTGCGAGTGGGTATCCTAAAGCACTAAGGTGGACTCTGATCTGGTGAGTTCGTCCCGTGTGCAGATAACAGCGCACATGAGTATGATGTGGATGTTGTCGAACTACATCGATATCTGTATGGGCAGGTTGCCCTAGTGGATGAGCACAACGTTCAATAATGCTACCCTCTAAGCGAGCAATAGGGAAATGAATGGATAACTTACTGACAGGAATAATACCATCGGTTATAGCATCGTATACTTTTTGGATGCGTGAATGCTGCTTGGTGAAAGCATGTTGAACCAAGGCATTCTTAGCAATGATAACGAGACCAGAGGTGTCCTTATCTAGTCGATGGATGGGGTGAAAGCTAGCGTTCATACTTTGTTTTTCAAAGTATGCCAATACGCCGTTGGCAAGTGTATGGTATCTTTCAGAGGAAGTAGGATGCATAAGCATGCCTGCAGGTTTATTGATGACCAACAGATGGTTGTCCTCAAAGACAATGTCTAAGTCCATTGGCGTTGGATCGATATGGGAAGTTTTACTTAAGTGGACCGCCACAGAGTCGCCAGGATGAAGTAAGGTATCCCAAGTAGCAGGTACTCCGTTCACAAGAAATGAACCCTCACGACGAAGACGACGGCGCATTGCTTGTGATACCTTTTGCTCTCGGATGGCTTGATTCATGGAGCATGGAGCATGATCTAATGAAAGTGTAAAATATAAAATAGGTTGCATAGATGTCCTTGTAATTGAGTAAAGTATATATGTATCCAAATGTAGATTATATAATTTATCATATCATAGATGAGAAGACATTTAAATATATATGACAAGCATGATAGAGCTGGTATCTATGGGGACAGAAGATACTGAACTACAATAATAATTGTGATAAATAGTAAAATTTTATATAACTTTTATGGATAGCTAGAATGCATTAAATGAAAATTCTGCTAGTAAATTATAAGTAAATACATTAATATATAAATAAGAATATTTTGTAATAATGGGGATAATATATGTTTATTAATCATAGTAATCATCCAAGTGCACAATGGGATGAGGTACAACGGAGGGAAGCGGAACGTTATGGACCTATTGTAGACGTACTGTTTCCAGGGATAAATCCAAACAGCACTTCAGATGAAGTTCAAAAACTGGTGAACCTAAATGGTGCGACTATTTTGAAACAGCATCCATCTGTTGTGATGGTGCAAGGAGAATTTACCTATACATATAAATTGGTAGAATTTCTAAAGTCTCATCAGATAAAAGTCGTGGCAGCTACTAGTGAAAGAATAGTCAAAACATTAGAAGATGGAAAAACAAAACAAGTAGAGTTTAGCTTTGTGCAGTTTAGAGAATTTTAAGGAGAAGAGAGATGGTGGAGAAACAAGACTGTAATATCTTATTGACGGCGTATAGCAGTATATATGGTTCATTAACTTCTTTAGAGTCTTTAGACCATAATTTAGAAGACTTGAAGTCTCCAATGTATGAAGATGATAGCGAATGTTCTTTTATGGATAAAGCATTGAGTACAAGTGAAACAGTATTAAAATATTTACTGTTACCTAAAAAAGATGGAAGGGGAGCGATGTTGAATGATCTTGACCATGTATTTACATTTACTACAGACGATGTAATTAAGGTTGAGTTAGATGAAAGTGAAAACGAAAAGTTAAAAACCTATAAATTAAAAGATGGTACTTTAGTATATCAATATTTAGATGGTGTTAAACGAACTGAATTTAAAAACCACAAAGAATTTATTGATGCTAGAATGCAAACTATTTATAGATATGCAATGAAGGATAAATCAAGTTGCACTAAGTTAACTATTAATGATATCCATATTAAAGATGAAACAAAGGGAATTGAAAGTAATGTGCAAAATATCTTTAATATGATTAATAATATCATTGGTTATATAGAAGAAATAAAAAAGGATCCGAATAAAAATGTACATGTATATGTAGATATTACAGGTGGATTCAGAACGATTCCCGTGTATTTATTGTTTGTTTTAAATGTATTAGAAAAAAGAGGAATTGATGTAGAGAAAATTTTATATGCTCAAATGAATCGAGATGAAAATACAATAAAAATTGACGATTTAACTCATATGATAAATACGCAAAACTTTATTAATGGGATTCATGAGTTTATTGAATTTGGGAGTGCACAAGAACTGAGAAAGTATTTCGACTGTGCCTTGAAATTTTCTTTAGAGAATAATTATGAGCCTAAATATAGAGCGGTAACAGACGCAATTGTTGAATCAGTAGAGGCATTTGCTGAAGCGATTACCATTTCTAACCAAAACGAATTTCAAGTAGCTGTTGAACAAATAAAAAAAGCTTGGGAAGCACTTGACGATGTAGAAATTGAAGATATCCAAGACCCTAGAAATGGAGAAGTGATAGAGTTAGGTAGATACATAGAAAATCGTAACTTACGACTCTTAAAGGTATTTTTGCCAAAAATCAAAAAAGAATATGAATTAATTTGGCATCCCAAAATACGTTTAGATTATATCAAATGGTGCTTAGATCATAATTTTATACAACAAGCATTGACCTTATATGTGGAAATTGTACCAGATATTTTATTTGACACTGTTAATACTAGAGGAATTTTAGGATTCATAAGAAAAAAGAAGAGAGCCATACATCGAAAAACGTTTTCTAAAGTGAAACGCAAGAACAAAGAATTAAAATTAGGAAATAAACTATCAGAAATATTTTATGAATCTACTAAAGATGAATTAAGAAAAAAACATAAAGCAGGGAAGTCTGAATATAAACTTCTCTACTGGTTACTTAATCAATATACAGGGAATACAGATGACACAAGAAAAAAGCTGGCTTTAACAGAAGTTCATAAAGATAAACAGTTATGCAAGGAAGCACTAACCAATTATAGTCTTCGTGTTCCTGATAAATGGGAGAAAAATCCAGATATTCAAATAGATAACGAAAATGTTGATATTTTTTTTGAAAATATAAAAATTGTATTTAAAAAAGAATTACAAGGTCAAAATGTAAATATAAACTTCGATAGTAAGCATATAACATGGAAATTATCTGTTTTAAAAGAGGAAGAATTTAAGCGAAACTGGAAGTGGATTATACAATTATTTTCTAACTCTAAAGAGTTAAGAAATTTATGTGTTGATACCTTAGATACTTTAATGGATATAATTAGACAGAATGAATGTGAATTAAAGAAAAGTAAAGATATTAAAGTAGTGGATGAACTTAGCAAAATTATTAGGGAGGCTCCTGTATATCAAATTACTAGAAATGAAGAGTCCAAAAAAATAGTGTCCAAGATGGAGCTATTATTTGGATATTTGTATTTAAAGAAGAAAATAAAAGAGAAAATAACTGAAAAGATAGAAGAGCAACTAAAAAATGAGTTAGGTAAAAAAAGTACTGGTGAATCTACTTATTATAAGACACTAAAAGATATAAATGAGGCTCTAAATAGGATAGACAGTGTAGACTTGTTACAGAAATCTATTGAGGATATTAAAGAGTATCTTTTGGCTTTAACTTCAGGGAATTTATTTAAAATTAGAAAAGAATATTTGAAAGATTCTGGTTTTGGCGGGGATGAAATTTATGAAGTTATACTTCCTAGAACTATAAATGGAGCAGTTATAGAAGGGGCTCCTAAATTTAGTAATATGATTACATCATTGGATAAGTATGCAAAAGTAGATGATATTGAATCATTGATTGCAAAGGGAAGTTTGCAGGTCAATCAAGATGTTATAGAGGCGTTTATAGGGAATAAAGAAGAATTTAAGTATGATTCTGAAAGGATTTTGCAACTGATTGAATCTATTAATGGATCTACTCGAGACGATGCAGAAGATATTGCTGATAAGTTCTTACAACTCATACCTCAAGATATTGGTGGAAAAGCAGAGAGTCTAGACATATGGGGGCGGGAAACTTTAATATTATTGATTTTAAGAACATTGTTATACCCATATAATACTCTAAAATTAATTCGTAATGACTCTGTTCACGCTCGAGAAAAACGAAATATTGATATAACACGAAAAGATATAAAGATATTGATAGAGCGAAGCATTCTTACAATTGAAAAGTATTTAAATGCTATTAAAGAAAATAATGATGACGTACAGATGACCACATAAGGGATTTTATAATTCTTTAATGCATCTTTATTAGGGCTATAAGCAGATTTTCTTGTTCTGCTTATAGCCTTTTAGCAAGTATAGTCTTTAAGAAAGGAAACTATCTATGAAGCACTCTGTGGTTCTATTTCTCAGTCCGATTTGGACTCAAGATAAAAGCTCTGAAGCGCAAGATAATTTTGTGCACAAGCAATATACAAATATTATCGATGGGCAAGAAGTAGATTGTATTCAAACCAATGAATCAGCTGTACGATATATCCAAGCTAGATTGAAAGAACAAGAAGAATCGATTTCTAAAATTTATATATTAGCTAGTAAAAAAGTTAAAGAAGCAAAATATTTCTTCTATCAAGGTAAAGAATGTAATTGGTCTCATATTGATGTGTTTAAACGACGTCTTATTGGCGAAATTGGGATGTCTGAGGATCAATTTGAAGAAATTGATTATGATGAAAATCAAACTGTTGATATGAATATGAATACTCTACTAGAATTGGCGATTAAACTTCGTAAGGAACATTGTGCTGACAAAGATGCAATGATCCACTTTGATATGACGGGGGGATTACGTACAGTTACTCAGCTATTAAGTTCTCTATTATATTTATTGAAACATTCAGATATAGAAGTAGGGTATATTTTATATTCGGATATGGCAAAACAGATTGTAGAAAATGCCAGTGAGCTATTTGATATCAACACTTTGATTTCTGGTATGGAAGAATTTGCTAATTACGGTAGTACTCGTTCTTTGCAAGCTTATTTTGAAAAAGAAACGAGCGGTGTAGTGACAATGAGTAAAGAATGCATGGAATTGATAGACGCTATGAAAGCCTTTTCCATTGCGGTTGGTTTATGTATTCCTTTTGAAATGGTAAAAGCTATTAAAGTATTGCGAGATGCCATAGAGACATTTAAACAAGCTTCGTATATGTCTGTAAAAGAAGAAGCATTTAAATATACTATCAATACAGTTGAAAAGGAATATACGACTTTACTAAGTAATGTTAATGATGATATGAAGCTAAAACTGTCGATTATTCGTTGGTGTATAGATAAGGGACTACTTCAACAGGCTTTGACATTAAGTACAGAATGGTTGGCAAGTATTTTATTTGATACACACATCTATTATCATAAACATTTAGAATCTATTAAAGGATTGTTACAAAATGATGTTAGAAAGTTAAAGCGAAGTTATGAAGAGTCTTTTGTCATGTCTTATACGAAAAAAGATTCTACATTACCAAATAAATTTTCTAAAGAGTATAAGCATAAAATAGACTTATCTGTGCCTCAGAATGTCATTAAATTTTTGCGTACTAATATAGGTAATGTAAAATCAAAACGGGATATAGATGAATTATTACAGGGATTAGATATTGAAGAATCTAAGATATACAAATTGATATATCAATGTATAGAGGCAAAGCGATTGTTAGATAGATTAGTAGAGAAAAAAAGAACTCCATCTAGGTTTGGACAACGATTATTGAAAGAGATATGCCATATAAAAGATATCACTGTATTTAGTGAAGCATTTACTGAAATCAATTCATATTTGAAAAACATTCATAAAAAGCAAGAGAAACTACCACAATGTCCGACATATAGTCGGTTTTTGTATAATCAGAGCAGAACAGTCGGAGGTATGTTGCAGTGCATTTTTATGTCTTTTTCAGAAGTAGCAATGTTGCAAGAGTTTCCTCTTCCTATGGAACAAGATATAGTATCTCAAGTTGCAGAAGATGAATATATGCGACAAAGCTTTGACAAAGGGTTACTCTATTATGGAATGTTGAAGCAAGGTGCGGCCTATACCGACCTTACAAAAGAGGAATCATTGCAGTTTATAATGGAGTATCATGAAATTAAAGATCTGAGAAATACGATTAATCATGCAAGCGAAGGGGTAAGTTGTATTTCTAGCAAAGATATTATAAGTAAGATTTCAAGATTAGTGGACTCTATTGAGGCAAAACGCTGGAAGGGTGCGTTAACAGTCATTGAGAGATTAGAGGAGTATTATGGATGTAGCAATTTATAATGAAGAAGTAGAATATAAGGCTTTATTAAGAGAGTATACAGGTTATGTACTAAATGAAGATCAGTTAGGATTCGTACGATCTATTTCTAAATTTTTAAATGATGACTCAAAGAGTGTTTTCATCTTACAAGGCTGTGCAGGTTCTGGTAAAACGTTTTTGATGCAAGGTGTGGCTAAGTATTTATTTGCCAAGGAAAGACAGGTTTCTTTAATAGCTCCAACAGGTAAGGCTGCTAAAGTTTTAACTACAAAAAGTGGTTATGCTGCATCTACCATTCATTCTGAAATTTATAACTTTCATGAGGTAGTAGAAGTAGAAAACAAAGAGCGCAATGTGGAGAATAATTTTTTAAAGGCTCAAGTTGTGGGTGAGTCCGATTGGGTACTTCATTTCCGTTTAAAGTTTAATGAAGATGATATTTCTAAAGTGTATATTGTGGATGAAAGTTCCTTAATAGGAAATATAGAAGTAGATAATGAAACGTTAAAGTTTGGATCTGGTAAACTATTGCATGATCTATTGGAGTATATTAAACCTAGTTTTAAAGAAAATACACGAAAAGTAATTTTTATTGGAGATATGTATCAGTTGCCACCAGTGGGCATGAACCACTCTCCGGCCCTCACTGTAGACGATATTTATAAAGAATGTCCTTATTTAGAAGGGATAGATAAAATTCAGATATATGCCTTGCAATCGGTTGTCAGACAAAAACAAGATAGTGGTATCTTACAGGTGGCTACGTATATACGGAAAAAATTAAAGCAGCAACGGTTTAATGAATTGCTGATAGAAGAGCACTCACAAGATGTAAAAAAAATCCCGCATGGACAATTTATTTCTAATTATATGGATGCTGTGAAGAAAAAGGGGTTAGACAAGGTTGTAGCAATAGCCTATTCCAATGCTACCGTAGACATATATAATCGTTTGATTCGAGAGCAATTATTTCCACAACACCAAGAGATTACAGCAGGTGATCGGTTGATGATTATAATGAATACTAGCATAGGTGATGATTATTTGCTAAATGGCGACTTTGCTAGGGTAGAACAAGTTGGGAATCGTATTGTTCGTAAGGTTAAAATGGGAGAAGAAGAAGTTCAGTTGCTCTTTAGAGATGTTATAGTTTCATTTGGGGATAAGTCACATAGCCTGTTACTTTTAGAAACCGTATTACTTTCAAAAGAAAAAGGTTTAACGAAAATTGAGCGGAAAGCTCTATATAAAGATTTTATGATACGCCATAGTGACGAGATTGCCAAGGCGAGCAAGAAAAGTAAACGAGCGCGACATCAAAAAATTACCGAGTTACTCTTGTCGGATAAATACGTCAATGCCTTGCAAGTAAAATACGGTTATGCTATCACCTGTCATAAATCTCAAGGTAGTGAGTGGGATACGGTATTTTTAGATTGTAATTTAAAACGTGGGTTTAGAAATCGGGAGACATTCTAATGGTTTTATACGGGTGTTACACGAAGCTCGAACCAGTTGTATTTAGTGGACATGCCTAGAAATCTCGCCATGGATGGAGGAATACGACTCTATACACAGAGTAGTATGGATAAAAGTATACCTACAAGAATAGATGCACCTATACCGAATACCGTAATTACTAATTCTAATACGCCTACCCAAAGACCCACAAACGAATTTATGGGTGAAGGCATGATTGATAGTACTATTGGTAAGCATAAAACCACAGTGGTTACAGAGGATGAACTACGAAGATGCGTGACATGCGACTGGAATAGTATGAGTATGGCGGCAAAGCAGATTGTTCAACATGTATTAAGTGTTGCAGGAGATATTCCTTGTACGATTACAGATGTGACTGACCATGCGTACCATGTGATTCTCACCATACAAACAGAACAACAAGAGGGTCGTCTAACAGTGTATTACACGGGAAAACATAAGATTTCTAATTTTAAAAAAATCGATGCGTGTATTCCGAACGAACTATTCCAACGAATAAAAACGATAAAAGGAAGAGATGTAATGGCACAACATAAGGTTGTGAATCCATCTATAGTCCATGAAAGTAATGGTATAGAACCTAGTTCTTCGTGTAGTTTTAGTACGAAACAAATCAGTGTAGTGGAAACCTTTATATATCCTCCTGAATACGAATATTTCTTGAAAGAATATATGCAGAGATTAGAGAAAAAGATGGAACTAACGCACATTGCTATTACAGAGATGCAAAATCTTCAGTTTCGATTGCGAGTGACCTTTACTAGAGAACATCAAAGTGCAGTGATCGACATACAGTATAGAGGTAAGGGTTTAATTAGTAGAGTGGGAGATCATCCTTCAGGGTGTCCAGATAAGGCTTTTAAAGATGAGGTTCTAAGATACATTCTTGGGGAATGAAGTATAACGTATATTAGTATTTTGGATAACCACTGTTTATATCTAGCTAATTTCAACATTTAGGGGTATAATGAGGTATACAAATGTCTATTCCATAAGGTGTTAGGTCTGAAATAGATAAAGTTGAGGAGGGTTTATAATGAAACAAATACGTTCGCTATTAGTAGCAAACCGTGGTGAAATCGCCATTCGTGTGCTTCGTGCGTGTAACGAAATGGGAATCCGTACGGTAGCTATTTATTCTAACGAAGATGCACTTTCATTACATCGCAATCAAGCAGATGAATCTTATTTAGTAGGGGAAGGTAAAAAACCTGTAGATGCATACTTAGATATTGAAGATATTATTCGTATTGCGAAGGAACATGACGTAGATGCGATCCATCCAGGGTATGGCTTCTTATCTGAAAATGCACATTTTGCACAACGTTGTGAAGAAGAAGGGATTACGTTCATCGGTCCTAAAGTAGAACATTTAGTGATGTTCGGTGACAAAGTAAATGCTCGTATTCAAGCCAAAAAAGCAGATATACCGATGATTCCTGGCAGTGATGGTCCGTTGAAAGACTTTGCAGAATTAGAAGCATTTGCTGAGAAATATGGCTATCCATTGATGATCAAAGCCGTGAATGGCGGTGGTGGTCGTGGTATGCGTGAAGTAACAAAATATGAAGAACTTCGCGATGCTTATGATCGTGCAAAATCTGAAGCAAAAATGGCTTTTGGCGATGATGATGTGTACGTAGAAAAATTAATTGTAGAGCCAAAACATATCGAAGTCCAAATTATCGGTGATGAACATGGCAATATCGTACATTTACATGAACGGGATTGTTCTATCCAACGTCGACATCAAAAAGTAGTAGAAGTGGCGCCAGCCTTTGCCTTATCCCGTGATTTGCGTGACCGTATTTGTGCAGCCGCTGTGAAAATCATGAAACATGTGAACTATGTCAGCGCTGGTACGGTAGAATTCTTGGTAACCGCAGATGGAAACTTCTATTTCATTGAAGTCAACCCTCGTATCCAAGTAGAACATACAGTGACAGAAATGATCACAGGTATCGATATTGTACATACGCAAATTCGCATTGCCGAAGGTCACGATTTACACAGTGAAGCAGTGGCAATTCCTGCACAAGAAAATATCCGTTGTGAAGGGGTAGCTATCCAATGTCGTATTACTACAGAAGATCCAAACAATAATTTTATGCCAGATACAGGTAAATTAATTACGTACCGTAGCTCTGGTGGTTTTGGTATTCGTTTAGATGGTGGTAATGCTTTTACCGGTGCAGTTATTACACCATATTATGATTCCTTGCTAGTAAAAGCTACATCTTGGGCGTTGTCCACAGAAGAAGCTATCCGTAAAATGTTGCGTTGCTTGCGGGAGTTCCGTATTCGTGGTGTAAAAACGAATGTGCACTTCTTGGTGAATGTATTAGAACATGAAGTGTTCCAATCTGGAGATTACAATGTTCATTTCATCGACGAACATCCAGAACTGTTCAACTTGAAAAAAGATAAAGATAGAGGTACAAAACTACTTCGCTACATCGCTGATGTAACTGTCAATGGTTACAATGGACACAAAGAAGAAGTACCGACATTTGATCCAATTATCATGCCTTCAAACCTACAAGGAGTACCAGCAGCGGGGACAAAACAAAAATTAGATGAATTAGGACCAGAAAAATTCTCTAAATGGATTCAAGAACAACCAAAAGTATTGTTTACAGATACCACATGGCGTGATGCGCATCAATCCTTGTTTGCGACTCGTTTGCGTACCGCAGACATGGCTCGTGTGGCCGGTCGTGTTGCGAAGGGATTGCCTAATTTGTTCTCCTTAGAATGTTGGGGCGGTGCAACGTTTGATGTGGCGTATCGTTTCTTGCATGAAGATCCATGGGAACGGTTGCGCATGTTCCGTGAACAAGTGCCAAACATCTTGTTACAAATGTTACTTCGTGGCTCTAATGCCGTAGGATACACAAGCTATGCGGACAATGTGGTGCGTGAATTTATCCGATTGGCTGGTAAAAATGGTATCGATGTATTCCGCATCTTTGACAGCTTAAATAGCTTAGATAATATGAAAGTAGCCATCGATGAAGTTCGTAATCAAGGTAAAGTAGCAGAAGTGGCTTTATGCTACACAGGAGATATATTAGATCCTCGCCGTGATAAATATAACTTGGCATATTATGTCAATATGGGTAAAGAACTGGCAGCAGCAGGGGCTAATATTTTAGCTATCAAAGATATGGCTGGTTTATTAAAACCTCAAGCAGCGTATAACTTAGTAAGCGCATTAAAAGATGCCGTAGACTTACCAATTCACTTACATACCCATGAAGGTTCTGGCAATGCTATATACTCCTATGGTCGTGCGGTAGATGCAGGAGTAGATATTATCGACTTAGCATATTCTGCTTTTGCCAATGGTACAAGTCAACCTAGCATGAGCTCTATGTACTATGGCTTGACTGGACATGATCGTCAACCAACTATGAATGTAGCCTATATGGAAGAAGCATCCAACTACTTTGGTTCTATTCGTCCATACTACAAAGGAGTAGATCATACATCTTCGTATCCAAATACAACGGTATACCAACATGAAATGCCTGGTGGACAGTATTCAAACTTACAACAACAAGCGAAAAGTGTGGGTCTTGGAGAGCGTTGGGAAGACATTAAACGTGTGTATCATGAAGTGAGTATGCTATTTGGTGATATCATCAAAGTAACGCCATCTTCTAAAATTGTTGGCGATATGACTTTGTTCATGGTTCAAAATAATTTGACAGAACAAGATATCTACGACAAAGGGGATACATTGGACTTCCCACAATCTGTGGTGGAATTCTTCAAAGGCTACATTGGTACTCCATATTTGGGATTCCCTGAACGGTTACAACAAATTGTCTTAAAAGGTGAAAAACCATTGGATGGTCGCCCTGGTGCTATGTTGCCATCAGTTGACTTTGAAGCGGTTCGTAAAGAACTAGCAGAGAAAGGAGCAGGTACTACAGATGAAGATGTGATTGCTCACTGCTTATATTCCAAGGTATTTGCTGATTATAGCACGTTCAAACATGACTATTCTGATGTGAGTGTACTTGACACACCAACCTTCTTCTTTGGTATGAAACGCGGTGAAAGCGTAGAAGTGACTATCGAAAAAGGTAAAACATTGGTGATTAAATACATTCAAATGAGTGAAGCTGATGAAGATGGTACACGTCATGTGTTGTTTGAATTAAACGGTCAACCTAGAACGATTAAAATTCATGATAAACATATTAAAACAACAGGCGTGGTGCGTCATAAAGTGGATCCAACAAAACCAGGTGAGGTAGGTGCTACTTTATCCGGATCTGTAGTGAAAATTGTGGCACAAGTGGGTCAAGCTGTTAAAAAAGGTGATGCCCTTGTAGTGACAGAAGCGATGAAGATGGAGACTACTATTACAGCGCCAGTATCTGGTGTGGTAGGTGTCATCCATGTTCGTGAAGGTAGCCGTATTGAAAGTGGCGATTGCTTGTTAACTATCGAAGAACAAGCGCATGTAGCAAACTAGATGATACGATTTATATTGTCTCAGTATGTCAGATATATGCCAAGTTATGGTGTAAATTATGATGTAGGCTATAGTATATAACATGCAAAAACAGGAGCAACTCTGTTGCTCCTGTTTATCATATCTGAGAGGGATATGTGTAACTATCAGTTATATCCGTGTATCCTATACATAGTTTTTTTATTATATATTTGATGTTATATGATTGTATAGCTATAGTATTGAAATAAATAAGAAATATAAAAGGAGTGATTCTTATGGCATTTGTATTGCCAGAACGGTCTATTAGTAAAGGACCTAATTTCATTCGAGATGTGTTTGAACGGGGCGCAGGGATTTCTGGGTTCATTAGTTTTGGGATAGGAAATCCAGCTGGTGAAGTGGTGCCAGTAGCGGAAATTCAATCTGCCTTTGACCACATTGTACATACGAATCCATTAGAGATTTTACAATATGGTCCTATGCAAGGAGATGCAAAGTTAGCAGAGCAAACATTGCATCGTTTGGTACATGTGCATCACATGCCTACCAAAAACCAACAGTTGTTATTATCCATCGGGGCAGGCCAAGATTTAGGGCTAGTACCTCGTACAGTATGTGATGCGGGCGATGAAGTGTACATGGATGCCTATACTTTCACCAGTGCGATTAATGCGGTACGTAGTGTGGGAGCCAAAGCGGTAGGTATTCCTACCGATGAGGATGGTATGATTCCAGAAGCCCTAGAAAAAGCGGCAAAATCTGGAAAAGGTAAATATATCTATCTGATTCCTAACTTTCAAAACCCTACAGGTATTACTATGCCTTTAGGACGAAGAAAAGCGATTTATGAAATTGCAAAAGCTTATGATTTGTTCATTTACGAAGATGATCCGTATGGAGAAATTCGCTTTGGCGGTGAGCGAGTGCCTACTTTCAAAGAAATGGATACGGATAATCGTGTGCTATATGCAGGGTCCTATTCTAAAACGATTTCTGCAGGATTGCGAGTTGGTTTTTTGTATGGTCCAAGTGAAGTAATCCAAGCTATCCAAGTGATGAAGAATAATTGTGATGGTCAAATGCCATTAGTCACACAACGTGTAGTAAGCCATTTGCTAGAACATATCGATTATGATGAGCAAATCCAAAAGGTATGTAAGGTGTATCAAGAAAAATGCCATGTTATGTTAGATACATTTCGTCAATACGGTAGTTCTAAAGTACATTTAACAGAACCTACGGGAGGAATGTTTATATGGATGACTTTGCCAGACCATGTGGACTGTGACGCTTTCTTTGAAGAGGCCATTGCGCGAAAAGTCGGCATTGTGAAAAGTGGAGCTTTTGCTGCTGATGGCGTTCCCTATGGACAACACTTCCGTTTAAGCTATACTGTGCCATCTCTTGAAGACATCCGCAAAGGCATGCAAATTATTGGAGAATTGACACGTGAGTATTGTGGGGACTAAGTATTTCCACTGCACATGTATTTTATAAAGATGAATTACGAGCGCAACATATATAAGGTAATTGTTTTGGTTACTTATAACTATGTTGCGCTTATCTTATATGAGAGTGTTACAAAATTTTTATATCCTATGATATAATAAGAATATACCTATAGATATATAGGATATACCATGCATTCACAGGTGTGAATGGCAGTACTTATATTGGTAAAGAAAGTTCTAAGGACTTTCAGACATATAGAAAGAAGGTTTATAATGGCATGTGGAGATAACGGTGGTTGCGGCGGTTGCGCATCTTCTAGCGGATGCGGTACGCAACAACCAGTAGATTTGACAGTAAAAACAAATGATAGAAGTCATGTGAAAAAGGTCATCGGCATTGTATCCGGTAAGGGCGGTGTTGGTAAATCTTTAGTCACAAGCTTGATGGCGGTGAGTCAATCTCGTAAAGGTAAATCTGTAGGGATTCTTGATGGAGATATTACAGGTCCATCCATTCCAAAAGTATTTGGTTTGAAAGACAAAGTGCGTAGCGATGATGGTAAATTGATGTATCCTATCGTGTCTAAAAATGGCGTGAAAGTGATGTCTGTGAATTTGCTATTAGATGATGAATCGGATCCAGTCCTTTGGAGAGGTCCTGTGGTAGGTAATGTGGTAAAACAATTCTTCTCCGATACAGTATGGGGCGATGTAGATTACTTGTTCGTGGATATGCCTCCAGGAACAGGAGACGTAGCCATGACAGTATTCCAATCCTTACCATTGGACGGTATTATCGTGGTTACATCCCCTCAAGATTTAGTATCTATGATTGTGGAAAAAGCTGTAAAAATGGCGGATATGATGCAAGTACCTATTATTGGTGTAGTGGAAAACTTTGCTTATTTCCATTGCCCAGATAATGGAAAAGATTATAAAATCTTCGGTGAAAGTCATATTGATGAAGTATTGAAAAAATACAATTTATTGTTACTAGGCCGACTACCAATTGATCCTAAAGTAGCAGAGTTGTGTGATGTCGGTGAGATTGAAACCATAACAACAACAAATTTAGAATCAGTAGGCTTACCAGAGTAAGCGTGGACAATACCATAGTGTACGTTGTACCTATGGTATTTTTCATAGGAGGAACTATGTGTGAACAGAATAAAGTCGCAACTATGTATGCTGACTTTTTTGATTATATTGAAAGCTCCACCTCACCGTATCATACGGTGGAGGAGTCTTATCGTCGCTTAGAGGAACAAGGCTTTACACCTTTATCGATGGACGAAGAATGGAATTTGGTGGCAGGGGATTATGTCATTGATGTATATGGTACTACTTTAGTGGCAGTCCATATTGGAGAACATCCAAGAGAGACATTACGGATTGCCTCTGCTCATACAGACTTTCCTGGATTCCGGGTGAAGCCTAATGCCATGATTACGGACAAAGGGTATGGTAAGCTGAATGTAGAAAGTTATGGTGGATTAATTCAATATACTTGGTTCGATCGACCTCTTTCTCTGGCTGGTGTGGTAGTGACAAAAGGAAAAGGGTTAGACCTAGAGACACATTACGTAGATATAGCAAAGCCGGTGGCTACTATCCCTAGCTTAGCGATTCATATGAATCGACAAGTTAATGAAAAGGCTGTATTTAACAAGCAAAAAGAGATGTTACCACTCATTTTAATGCGTGGCCTTGGCACGGAGTACGAAGACGACAAAACTTTATTAAAAGCCTTATTAGCCGAAGAAATTGGCTGTGAACCAGCAGATATTTTATCCTATGAGTTGACCGTGTATAATACGGATACAGTGGAAACCGTTGGCTTTGATGCGGAATATATCAGTGCACCACGATTAGATAATCTTACATCCTGTTATGCTTGCTTACAAGGAATTGTAAGTGCCAAAAAACAACAGGTTACAGGGATTCGTATGGCATTCCTATTTGACCACGAAGAGGTGGGAAGTCGTACAAAACAAGGAGGAGCCTCCTTGTTGTTACCAAATGTAGTACGCCGTGTGTACCGTGCTTTGGGATTCTCAGAAGAAGCCTGTGAAGTGGATATTGCAAAAGGGTTCATGATTTCTTCTGATGTGGCTCATGGATATCATCCTAATTATGGCGAGAAAAATGATATTACTAACTATCCAACTTTGAATGGTGGCGTAGTTTTAAAAATAGCTAGCTCCCAATCCTATGCGGGAGATGCGGTGGCACAAGCGATTGTGACCGATTTATGTGAGACCCATGGCATTAAGCATCAAATTTATGTGAATCGATCGGATATTCCAGGCGGATCTACAGTAGGCTCTATTTCTTCAGCGCAATTAGTGATGCGAACCATGGATGTAGGTTTACCACTGTTGGCCATGCATTCCGCACGTGAGTTGATGGGTACCTATGACCAAATTGAGTTAAATCGATTATTAACTGTATTTTTAGGGGAGGTATAACATGGTTTCTATGATGGCAATTTTTGTAGCTTTAGTATTGAATCGAATTTCTACACCCTTTCAACGTATGTTTTATGAACAATCGACGGTGAAGGAACAGCAAAAAGAAGAAGTTACAAAAGCATTACAATTGTTGGGTATGATTGTTGTTGCTGTGTATGGTGTGACTGGGAATATTACATTGTTAGGAATTGATGGAGTCACCATTGTACAAACTATTTGTGCTATTGCATTAGGTATGGCATTAGTGCAAGTATTAGAAATTGTATCGCTATCTCATTTGCGCCCTATTTTAGAAGGGCAACAAGTACCTAAAAATGTGTATGATCGTTGGATTTGGGATACTATTTTTATCGTAGGTTTGTTGGCAGCGCATGTACGGTATGGCTTAGAATTTTCCTACATGATTCTTGCTTGGTTATTGTATATTCTGATTCCTTATGGAGTGACACGATATAATATGAGTCATGGCATTGCTTTTGGGATTGGTAGGAAAGCGTATAAATGGGGAACTGTCATTTGGATTTTTGCCGGTCTTATCCATTTGTTTGTATTATGATTCTCAGTGAGAACATGATATAATTAGTTAGAATTATGACAAAATGTTATACACATATATAACAACGGTCAGAACTAGTTTACTAGGGATGGCCGTTGCATGTTTAGTAGATAGAAAAGAGGTATTATGAAGTTAGAGACAGTCTATGCAGGCTTTCGTGTAGAGCGAATTGAACCTGTTCAAGAGGTGAATGGCACAGCCTACATGCTTAAGCATGAGCAATCTGGTGCTCGTTTGTTATACATAGATACGGAAGATACAAATAAAGTATTTCATATAGCATTCCGTACACCCCCTCATGATAGCACAGGGGTAGCTCATATTCTGGAACATTCTGTGCTGTGTGGTTCTCGCAAATTTCCTTTAAAAGAGCCCTTTGTTGAACTAGTAAAAGGTTCTTTGAACACATTCTTAAATGCTATGACATACTCTGATAAAACAGTGTATCCAGTGGCAAGTAAGAATGATGCAGACTTTCATAATTTGATGGATGTCTATTTGGATGCCGTATTCTATCCTCGTGTAGCTAAGGATCCGATGATCGTTATGCAAGAGGGATGGCATTATGAATTGGAATCTCCAGAAGATCCATTGACCTATAAAGGCGTTGTCTATAACGAGATGAAAGGGGTTTATTCCTCACCTGACTCTCAATTAGATCATCACAAGATGAAATTGTTATATCCTGATACTACCTATGGGCATGATTCTGGTGGATATCCTGACAATATTACAGATTTGACCTATGAAAACTTTAAAGCCTTCTACGATTCTTATTACCATCCGTCCAATAGCTATATCTATTTATATGGAGATATGAATATTGAAGAAACTTTAGCATTTATCGATGGGGAATATTTGTCAAACTTCCAGGCTATTGACGTAGATTCTAGCATTGCTATGCAAGCTCCTTTATCTGAACCAGTGGTGGCATCTTTCCCATATGGTATTGGTAATGATGAAAGTGATAAGGGCAAAGCCATTCATTCCTTAACCTATGTATTCCCAGAGATGTCATTTACCCAAAGCTTAGCCTTTGAAGTGTTGAATCATGCCTTATTTACATCTGGCTCAGCACCGTTGAAAGAAGCTTTAGTGAAAGCAAATATTGGTAGTGATGTAAGTGGCGCTTACATGGATGGGATTCGTCAGCCATTGTTTGAAATTAGTGTCACCGGCTCAGAAATTGAAAAGCAAGCACAGTTGCAAGAAGTGGTGGAAAATACATTACGCCAATTAGTCGATGCAGGTTTAGATAAGGAATTGTTAGAGGCATCCTTAAATCGTATTGAGTTCATTTTGCGGGAAGCTGATTTTGGAGGGCGTCCAATTGGTCTTGCGTACGGCTTACGAGTGATGGATAATTGGTTATATGATAAAGATCCTATTGAATTGTTACAATATGAATCAGTATTGAAAGCACTTCGTGAAGGATTATCTACCGATTTCTATGAAAACTTATTGCGTACCTATATTTTAGATAACACGCATAAAGGCTTAGTTTCTCTGTATCCAGAAAAAGGTTTGCAAGAGAAAAAAGAACAAGAAGAGACTGCTAAACTAGCGGCTATTAAATCAAATATGAGTGAAGAAGAAATTGCCCATATTATTGATCAAACAGCGAAATTAAAAGAAATGCAACAAGCCGTAGATTCTGAAGAAGCGCTGGCAACAATTCCTTTATTAGAATTGTCTGATATTTCTCCTGTAGTAGAAGTAACACCACGTCGTGAAATTGACCATAAAGGTATTCGTGTGCATCACATTGATGTACCAGCTCGTGGCATTAACTATGTTAGCTTGTACTTTAATATGGAATCCTTACGAGAAGATGAATTATTCTATGCAGAGCTATTGTCAGATGTATTAGGACGACTAGATACAGAATATTTTACCTATGCAGAGATAGCAAAAGAAATAAATCTACATTTAGGCGGCTATACCATGGATGTATTGCCAGTTTCTATCCATAATGAACGTGATGCATTTGTACCATTAGCAGTTGTTCGTAGTAAGGCGTTAGCATCCAACATTGGTCATTTAACATCTCTACTTGGAGAGATTATAGGACGTACAAAGTTTGATAGTCAAGAACGTCTTGTAGAATTATTAAAAGAAGGAAAGGCCATCTGGGATACAGAAGCATTCCGCCGTGGTAATACGATTGTTACTAACTTGCTTATGGCGAAAGTATCGAAAATTGGTAAATTTAGAGACCAAGATACATTAGGCTATTTCCGCCGTTTAGTCGAAGTCTTAGACAATGAAACATTACTAGCTGGTGTGACAGAACAATTGATGAAAGTACAACAGCGTTTATTCCGTAAAGATAACTTGGAAGTATCTTTTGTAGGTACTACTGAAGAACTAGAAACTTTCTTAGCACATCTAGATGATATCACTACTGTTTTAAGTGATGATAGTTGGGAAGCACAGCTAGAGATGACTCAATCCTATGTGAATGAAGGCTTAGCTACATCTGGTAAGGTACAATATGTGGCAAAAGGTGGTAACTTCCGTGATCATGGTGGTACACATACAGGTACCATGAGCGTCCTAGAAACTATGTTACGCTACGATTATCTGTGGAACTTGATTCGTGTACAAGGTGGAGCGTATGGAGCCTTTGCTAACTTCCATAATAATGGTAATATGGTATTCTGTTCCTACCGTGATCCAAACTTGGAAAATACATTACAAGTGTACGATGGATTGCCGACGTATTTACGTGAATTAGATTTATCTCCACGAGAAATGCGTAAATATATCATTGGTACTATGAGTGGACTGGATGTATCTAATACACCATTCCTACAAGGAGCTCGCGCTATGAGTTTATACTTTGGGAACACCAATGAAGCAAATATGACGGCTTTCCGTCAACAAGTCTTGGAAACAACAGTAGAAGACTTACGTGGATTAGCAGATGTCATTGAAAAAGTACTACAAGACAACCATATCGTAGTCATGGGTAGCGAACAGCGTATCAAAGAAGCAGAACAGCTTTTTGACAAAGTGAGTAACCTAGTACAATAACTTCATAAGAACATAGTAAAAGCCATACCCTATCTGGGAAACCAGAGGGGTATGGCTTTTGTGCTGTTATACTACAATTGACAGATTATAGATTGTATAGCCTTAATAATTTATAAGAGGGATGATTTATTTCTTGACAGTACCTATTTGAAAGGCATATAGTAAATATGATAATCATTACTAATTTATGAAAGGATGTGTTGTAAATGTATAGAAGTAAGAGAGCATGGATATCAGGAGCTATAGCATCTTGGTGTTTACTTTCATTAAGCAGTGTGCAAGGTGCAACAGCAGATTCTGTATATGTAAGTGCAAATCCAATTATAGAAAGTTTAAAAGATGAAAGTTTATCAACAACAGTGATTTCAAAAGCAGATATTGCTAACAAGCAAGCTAAATCTGTGGAAGATATTATTTTTACTGAAACTGGGGTAAGTCGAACTGTAGATGCTATGGGTCGAGTGGCTCTATCAATTCGTGGAGCAGAGCCTCGTCATACGCTAATACTTATTAATGGTCAGCCAGTGATGGGAGAGATGGAAGCCTATTTAGGTCAAGGGGATGAATTGCAACGTTTAGGTGCAGAGTCCATTGATCGTATTGAGGTTATTAGAGGTGCTTCTTCGGCTAAATATGGAGCGAATGCCATGGGGGGCGTCATCAACGTTGTAACTGCAAAACCGACTAAACATAGTCAACTGGAGTTGAATGTAGAAGGACGTAGAATAAGAGGCGATCATGGTGTGTTACCTTATAAGAATATATTTATTAGAGCTAATTCCGGAAATATAGGGAAAGGTAGAGTTTCTTTATATAGTAGTAAACGGGATATTATGCCTATTTATAGTCAAAAAGAATTTATAGGGGCCATGAATCAATCGGGAAGTGTGCATAATGCATTACGATACTATGGAGATATTAAAGAGCTAGGATTTCATGCTGAGTATGATGCCAATGCAAATCATCATTTCAGTGTACAGTCTACACATTGGAAGGAAGATACAAATAGGGATATTAAACATTCCAATGATGCTCCTGATCCAGTAGTACATTATGGAAGAAATATAGAACGATGGAGACATCAACTTACATACGCAGGAAATAATCAAAAAAATCTAGACTGGAAAGTTGATTTATCTATTTATAATCAGAAAGAATTTGATAAAACGATTTCATCCACCGCTATCTTTTCTCCCTATGAAGGCAAAAATACGTTGCATTATATTGATGATGTGAAGCACCGTGAATGGAAATTAAATGCTACTTTAAATCAACAAGCAGGTAACCATCATTTTTTATCCTACCGAGTGGGCTATAGTGAAGAGAACGGATCAGGTAGTCGGTTGAAAAGTGCGAAATCTATATATACAAGATATATAAATCCATGGGACTTTGATAAAAATCTTCATAGTGATAAAGGTGTTGGTGAGCCTAGTTCCAAAGTCTATGATTATGCATTGTATCGTGATGAAGCAGATATACCACAATATGATCAGGCTTATGAATTATATGGGTATAAAAATCATCAAGGGAAGGCGGTCATTCCTAGCTATACCTATCAGGATTATACCAATGATGTAGAAGATGAAGATAGAATCCATACATTTGCAGAAGAATTGCGTGCTGAAAATGAAAGTCTACGAACACCTAATGAGGATGGTGATTTGCCAGATGATGATATTATTATGCGTCGATACTATGATGCAAAAACGTTAAAATGGCATGGGAAAACATTTACAGAAGAGGGAACAAGTCGTAGAAATCGTCAGACTATTGGTACTTCAAATATTAGAAAAATGAACATTGCCATTTCAGATTTTTGGCAGTTAAATAAGAATACCTTCTTCACACCTATCCTTCGATGGGACAATAGTAATTTATTCGGTAATACAGTGACATTTAATTTAGGGCTAACTCATTATGTACATGGAAATAGAAACTATCGAATCAAAACCAATGTGGGAACTGCTTATACAGAACCAGGTATGGGGGAATTATACTATAACTGGGAAATGTATGCAGGGATGCCATATGATTTTGGTGTTGGTAAGTTAGGTTATTATTGGATTGGCAATCCTAATTTAAAACCAGAAAAATCTATCAATGTAGACCTTGGTTTTGAATATGATACGAAACGATTACACAGTCGTATGATGGTGTTCCATAATGATATAAAAAATTATATGACAACCTATTTTACCGGGAAGTTGATGAATTTTAATCCAGATGCAGGTAAGAATACGTGGATGATGCCTCCAGATATGATTTATAGCTTTAAAAATATAGGGAAAGCTGAAATTACAGGCGTAGAAGGAGAAATAAAATATGCCCTCAACACTAACCTTTCTACACGACTTGGCTATACCTATTTACATGCTCGTAATATCAGTGACCCAACGATGCCGGCACAGTTATTAAATAAACCTGTACATAAAATCGATATAGGATTGCAGTATGAAAATAAAAAATCTGGTTGGCAAGCATCTCTTTGGGGAGATTACTATATTCATATGTTAGATAGTAATACTATTGCTAATAATGGTAACTATGTACATAATGATTTGGGCAATGGCGATTCACAATACGCTTTTGCAGAAAAAGGGAAACAAACCTACGAAAGTAAAAGTTTTGCTATTTGGAATGCTATGATCCAAAAGAAAATAGGAAAAGATTCCCTTGCCTACATAGGTGTTGATAATATCTTTAATCATCGTGATGATGCCCAAGCTTATCAAGAGCGAATGTATAAAGTAGGTTTACACATGAAATTTGGGGCGGATAGTAGTGAACGTAGCTACCAAGGAATTACAAGGTTATCACAGAAAGCTTCTAATACGCCGTTGAATTGGTTCATCCGTCAAGAATCTATCCAAGAACCTCTTACATTTTACGGGTCCTATCATGGTGCGTGGAGTAATTTTACAGGTAAAGAAAAACCTACAGAGGCTAGAGTGACAGCAACAAGTACCATTGGAGATGCATATAAAAATTATTTAGAAAAGGCTAATCATGGTTATAGTTCCTCAGTACAGGTAGGAGTGAAAGGAACTGTGACTAAAGATACCTCGATAGATGTTGCGGTAGAGACTAAATCATATAAGGGAAAAGAACAGTCAATTGATGCTGGAACGCATGCAGGCATACAATCAGTAACGGTAAAACGATTAGAAGTCAATCATCATAAGAATGACTGGAAATGGTCGGTTGGTCGTTTATATGAAGCCCTTGGCATGACTGGATACTGGTTTAATGATTCCTATGATGGTGTGAGAGCCATATGGTCAAGCCCGATGACAGAAGTACGAATGGGATATGGAGATTTCCGTCGTAGTACGGGTATTACCGATTCTGCTTATACACATGCTGTTAAAACATCATTTAGTAGACCACCAACAAAAGATGAATGGTTAGGACAAGGTTCATTTGATAAGGCGGGCTTAACAGGAGAGTATGCAGATGGTAGTGTGCATGTAAATAATTTTAAAACGCTACGGGATAAACTAGAAGCAGCTCAATCTCCAGAAGAGGAAAAAGCAGTTATAGATACATATATGAAGGTCATTGAAAAAGATGACCCTAAATTGTATGAAAAATTACATGATCGAAGTGGTCAATACTATATGAATAGTTTCATATGGAGGAAAGTGACTGTTACTAATACGGCTGGTCAAGTTGTAGGTGAATATATGACTACGGACTTGCCACAAGTATATACTAAGAGCGCTTCTAATGATACAGCATTGTTAGAAAAAGATGCTACAAAAGCTTGGGATGTAACAATGCAAGTAGGAGAAAATAAAGAGGATTGGTCCAGGTATGTATCTAATTCTGGTTTGTTAAAGGATGGTTCCTATAAATTACATTCAGATTTTTATGGATATGGAACCTATTTAGGAAATGATGTGCTAGAGGATTTGGGAACGACGAATCGTGGTAGACGGTACGGTGGAATCATTTCATCTAAGTTTGATGCTTTCAAGTTTGTTCGTATGACACAAGAGGAAGCGAAAGCAAAAGCAATTACATCGCTTTGGAATAAAGATACAGCATGGATGACATTGACTAAGAAACTACCTAATGGGTCTAGAGCGACTGGATTCGTGAAAAGTAATATTTCCCCATTAGCTAAACGGGTCTTATTGTTGTTAGCGAGTGAGCTTTGGAAACCAGAGAATAATAGTTCACTTCCTTTACACTTATTGGAACAAGAAGGGTACCGTGTTCCTATTGTTGGTAATGTACTTGTTCAAGATACGATTCCATCTGTTAATAAAGCGTTCTTTACACAACTCAAACATCAAATAAATAATCACTGGGGTGTACAAGCTTGGTATATGCGATCAATACAGGATTCGATTCATACATTGCAGTATGCGAATACTTCTGGAAATGATGTATATCAATATAATCAGATAGCTAATGTGATCGGAGTAGGACTAGTATGGAAGCCATCTGATACGTTAACTGTGTCAGGAGATATAGGGCAAAATAGAACATCTTTTGGTAAATATTTAAATGGTGAAAATCAATACACCTATGATAATAGTGTTATTACTTCTAAAGGTAGACGCATTGGTTCATATCCTAAATTCTGGACGATTCGGTTAGATGTGGGGCATCCAGAACAGAAACATGTTGGTTCCTGGAATGCATATGCAGACTATAAATACTTTGAGCATGGATCATTTATCGGTGGTAATGGAACTAATTCATTGCCAGATCGTTATTTAGATGGTGTACAAAGCTTTACTGTAGGAGGTAGATATACACCAGTGCAGAATGTTAATGTATATGCATCTTATACATTTAATGCAAAAGGTATTCATAGTAGAGATACTTTATACGGAGGAGAAAAATTTGACTTAGGTGATTATACTAAGATAGCTGTCGAATATAAATTCTAGTGGATATATTAAAAAGCCATACCTCATCTGAATTATCAGATTGAGTATGGCTTTTGTTTGTAAAATGAATTAATAGTACCATAAATTATCTCGAATAGTATATGTCCAACCTATTCTATGCATCATGTATTCAAATATTTTATGGCGTGGGAGTACAAGAGTTTATACAATGTATAGTTTTTAATAAAAATTGTTAGGGCCGTATTCAATTGACCACCTATAAATAGGTACGGTATAATAAAGATAATATATCATTTGTATTTCATAAGGGGGAAGTGCGATGCTAAAAAAATGTTTAGTCGGTTGCCTAGCGGTAAGTTCCTTGCTGTTCACGGGGGTACATGCATACGATTACAGCGAGTATGAGCAAAATTTAGTGAACAGAATGTCTGGAGAATGGAAGACTCTAGATGGTCAAGTTGTTTTCAACATCCAAAATGGATACATTAATGGGGCCCAAGTATTAGATGTTACGAAATTAGCAGGTTATAGCAAGTTTGGTAGTGGGGAGTTAATTATACATGAAGCGGCAGGAAATCGTGCATTACCTGTGGGATTTACTATTTTAGGGAATAGTATGGATCGAATTGTGTATAATGGTCAGGCTCTGTTTAAACAAATACCAGGACCATACTCTGAAAGTGTTAAAGGAATACATATCGGCTCTACAAAGGATGAAGTATTACAAACATTTGGTAATCCAACAAAAATGAGTACCTATGAAACCCATTATAATGATATTTGGCAATACTCGAATTATAAAATGTGGATTAGACTTGGTGGAGGTACTGTTACATCTGTGACTATGTTTAAGGGGAGTCCGCTCCAATTTGATACATCTGGATTGAGTTATGATGACGGTAAAGCTGAATTTATGAGAGTGTATAATATTCCGAATCGTGGAGAGGTGGCTAAGAAGGTACTACCAACTGGTGAATATATTGCATATAATATTCAAGCAGGTCTTGTGGAAATTACCTTAGATCCTATGCCTTGATAGGGTCAAAGAATAAAATTGGAAGTTAAAACAAGCTTGACATATTGTTCTATTATATGTGCATAGGATAAAATGAATATATATTTACTAGGCATTATAGGGTTAGCGCAATTATCCTAGGTGTAGAAAAGAGAAGGTATTTTATGAAATCGTTATGTAAACTATTACTTTTCACCATGGTGGTATGGTTAGGTGCACTATCACTAACTCCAGTAGAAGCTAGTGTGGCTTATGACCCTGAGTATGTACGCATTTATCGTCAAGGAACATCGGTTTTCTACTTGAATAAACGATCCATAGCTATTGAAAACTATAACCCACCATACTATCGTTTATCTGTTACAACTCGTACTGAATATGATCCTAGCTTGAGACTACCAGAGAGCACACAAGATGGTTCTCGATTAGTGTTTGACTATGATTATGATAATAAAACGATTAGCTTAGTAGGGGGTAGAAGAGGAAATCGGACTATAGATGTATCAAATGATGAAGATTGGCAGTACCCAGCAGAAGCGAAACCCGTAGCTCTTGCAGCATTCTGTGTAGTTTATGGTATTCCATTTTATAAATACAAGTCATATAACTTATTGTATGTATAGATAATAAGCTACAAAAAACTAAAATATGACAATATTTAATAAAATAGAGGAATGTTGATCAACATGTGTCAACATTCCTCTGTTTTTATACTTGTAATAAAGAAAATAAGTCTTCTTTTTGCAATACTTAAAATGTGTAGAATTAATAGATGTAGTATTAATAGATGTAGTATCCATCAATATAATATGGCCAACCAATGTTGTTGATTGTGTATAGGAAAATTTTGTTACCAGGGCTTACTACGGAACTATTTCCTCTCATTGTATTAGTGTAATAGCGCCACATATCTGTTTTAAACTTGACAAAGTTCCAGGTTAATACTTCTTTTACTCGTCCATTTTGTACTCGTTTTACAGATACAGACATCCAAGGACCAGTTTTAGATTTACCATACGAAATGGTATCATCCATAATATAGGTATCCATGTTTTCGTACCGGTCGTAGCTTACCCAAACATCAGTTGCATTTACTGGTGTTTGAATACAGAAAAATAAAAATAGAGCAAAGCTGGAAGAGAGTAAGGCCTTAGTCATTCGTTTCATAAAGTACTCCTTTTGAGTTAGTATAGGCAAGATTTATAAGATTATATATATTATTTATTTTAACATAAATAGTAATAAACACGAATAGACTATAATAAAAACCACGTACATCAGTGATACTACTGATATGCGTGGTTTTCTTATAGCTAAAGATATGTGTTTACTATTAGTTAGGGAAAATATATCCATCGATAGCATCGGCTTGTGTAATTTTGCTGTTTACGATGTAAGGCTGTTCTACACCGTGGAAGTTACGAGTGCCGATAGTTCCTTCCATTGTATACCAAGTATGCTCTAATAATGGCGTAGTAGAGGAGTACTCAGTAGGTAATCCGAATGGTGACATATCTGCTACACAACAAATCATTAGATCACGAGCTAATACAAAATCGTTACCTTGTAATGCTTTGTCATGATAAGAAATATAGCCTGTAGCAGATACGGTATATCCTTTATACTTTTCAATGTGATTAGATACTTTTAAAATAGTATCGTAATAATTTCTAGATGTTAATGTAATGTGTCGATGCGTATCATCGATACCATCACCAATGTTTTTATAATCGTTTGTTGGAACTGGTTCTTTGGTAATGGAAATAACTTGGTCTACCGGTTCTTCAGCTGGTAATGCAAAGGCTTGGGCATGGAAGATGGATGGACTTAATAGTAATGTACATAATCCGTATAGGATAGCATTTCGATAAGAAGAGCCATAGGATTTACGGAATATGTTTTTGCTCGCTTTAATCGTGCTCCATAATAGTAATAATGTCAAGGCCCATAGTAAAGCGATGATATAGGAATTAGGGGCAATTAAGCGATAGATGGAGCCTGTTGTTAATAAATATAACAAGGACAGGCTGCAGCTAGCAGAGGCTACGATTTCTACCGCTGCGTGGATGTTAATTGTAGGAATGTGTTTCATAGTGCATAACCTCCTATGATCGAAAATAGTATACATATAATCGTTGTTCCCAGAATAATGGAAATACTATATACTTTCACAAAGGAATTAGGGAACAGATTTCGTAATAAGACGTAGTTTTTAATGTCTAATAAAGGTCCAAACAGTAAGAATGCCAAGATTCCTGGTAAAGGAATGACGTTCATAAAGGACCGGGCGATAATGGCATCTGCAGTAGAGCAGATGGATACACAAAAGGCGAGTGCCATCATGCCGAAGATGACTAAAATGGAGCCAGATAAGGATATATCTTGCAACCATTGTTTAGGTAAAAATAATTGTAACCCACTACTTAGTATAGACCCAATTATGATAAAGGGCAATAGGCGTAAGGTTTCTTCTTGTAATCTTCCGAAAAATCCTATATCTTTTGACAGTGATTTTACTAGAGTTAATTGTTTCCATGGAGGGAATGCATCGGTACGACCGTAGATACGAGAGCCACAATATTGGCTTACAATAAAAGCTAGCAAAATTCCTAGTAAAGGTCGTCCCCAGAGTATCATAGGTTCTTTTGGGAACGCATAATACGTGGAGAGTAGTACAATGGGATTTAGCAAAGGACTAATCATCGTAAAGAATAGACTAACTTTCGGTTCCATACCTTGCCGTGTTAGACTGCGTAAGATAGGGATTACCGCGCAATCACAGAGTGGCATAGTACAAGCCATGATAATAGCTAGTATATAGGCAAATATAGGAGACCGATGTAAATATTTTTCGATGCGATAGGGAGAGGCATATTGTTCTACGATGACGGAAATACCAGTCCCTAAGAGCAAGAATGGTATCATCTGTAATAAGATGGCCGTGGTCATGGTTACCCAATTAGGCTGTGCATAAAACATATATCCCAAGGCTAATAGGATAGGAATGATTGCATATTGTTTCCATCCAGGTTTAGACATTTGTATAGGTTTTGTGATAGGCCATTGCTTCACATCTTGGCAGGCAATCCAAGTGCTATTAGGAGCTAAATCAGTATACTCTTTAGCCTTTTCTTGCGTAGTGTTGTCCAGTATGACCGTATCGCTATAGCGAATTTGTGAAAGGGGAATTTCCCCTAAATACGGTAATTGTGACTCCACCCATTCTGGATGGGTCACATAATAGATATGTTTAATAGTTAGCATATCTCCTAAGGGAGAGCGGAGAAAAAGTGTTTCAAACTGTTCTAGGGACCCCATTCCATTCCATTCGATCCAAAGTTCACGATACTGATGGTCTTGTAATACTTGTTGACAAGTGGAGATAGTGTTCTTGGGATCATCGTCGATGGAGAAAGTATGCACTCTTTCGTTGGAAAGAGCAGGACTTTGTAAGCCCTGCTCAAATTGAAAGAGAAGAACATTTGAAATTTTATGACTTTCGATACCAGCTGTGATGGCACTTGTCTTTCCTGAACCGAGAAAGCCCATCACTACATAGGTGGGAATAGTTTGCATAAGTTCTATATTGTTCCGTTAATAAAAGACTGTAACGCATCATTGTTCAAAGATGGACCAATGATGGTTAAATATGAATCATGTAACGTGGTAGGAGTAATCTCTAAACCAGTTCCATTGTATTGTACCAAAGCTTGTCCACCTGTAGAAAGAGGAATGCAACCTTTTATGCGTAATATATGGCCGGTTGTATTCGTTTCGATGAGAGCTTTCAAATGGTGTTGCCACTCATCGATGGTGCGAGGTAAGGTACACTCTACAGTACATGTTAAGAAAGTATCTTTGGCTTGTGCATGATGAGCGATGTGGTCATGATGGGGAATCTCAGGGTGATTCCGGGCTGTATGATGACCCTTATGGTTTTCAATATTTTTGTTAGGAGATAAAGCCGACACGGCTTGTTCTCGTGGATACATTGAAATATATTTTGAAAGGGTAATCTCATTCCAAGGCAATATGTATATAGGAGCTGCCGGGTTTAAAAGACGAATAATTTCTAAGGTGTTTTGTAGCAAATCTTCATCTTCTTGGTGGCTAATAAAGACTTGGCTAGAGTAAGCAATTTGATCTTTAAAGAAGACACCAAAGTTTTTATAATACATAGGCGCCCGCATAGCGTCCACAATGGACACACAACCGGTGAGCTCAATGCGTTTTGCAATAGATGAATCTTTGCAAATAGCTAGAATATCAGATAGTTGACTGACTCCTGATGGTTCAATAATAATATAATCCACATCTTGGGTGTCTAAAATATCTACTAAAGCTCTACGAAAATCGCCGGCTAAGCTACAACAAATGCATCCAGATGTGAGCTCGCGAACAGTATAGCCTTTTTCCCGGAGGATAGCTCCATCTAAATTGACTTGACCAAAATCGTTTTCTAAGATTAAAACTCTTGTTGGATCTGGTAATTCTTGTATGAGTTGCTGAATAAAGGTTGTTTTCCCAGCACCTAAAAAACCAGAGACGATATAGACTTTTACTTTATGAGAGCTTAAGTTTTGTTTAGCTCTAGTAAAAGCACGACTGATTAGCTTAATCATACATTTCACCTCCAATGTGTATAATGCTATATATAATAAAATGAAAGTTCTTGCATGAATAGTATACTCTCTTTTAGTCAGCTATGCATGAATGATTGAGCATTTCAGTCTGTGTAACTCACAACTATTATCAAAATACAGGATAAATGATAAAAAATCGAAAAAAATAGGAAAAGGAGATTGATTTATTTCGATTTATCTGTTATAATGAAAACACGATGTGGGAACACATCAGTGTATTGTCAATTTATAAATAGTATATGAGGTATAAAAATATGAATCAAAAAGTAGCACAAGCTCTTAACGAACAAGTAATTTTCGAATTTAATGCAGCATCCACATATTTAGCTCTTTCCTTAGCTATGGCTGATGCTAACTTCAAAGGTTTCTCCGCATGGTTACGTGCACAATACCAAGAAGAAGTAACTCACGCTTTCAAATTCATTGATTACTTACAAAGCAACAACGAAAAAGTAACACTAGGTGATGTAAAAAACACAGCATCTACATTGACTAATCCTTTAGAAGTAGCAAAAGCTGTATTAGCTCATGAACAAATGATTACTGGCAAAATCCACAACTTGTATGCATTAGCATTAGAAGAAAAAGATTATGCTACAGTATCTTTCTTGAACTGGTTCGTAGAAGAACAAGTAGAAGAAGAAGCGAATGCAACTGACCTAGTAGATCAATTCACATTTGCACAAGATAGCCGTTCTGCACAATTATTCTTGGACTCCAAATTAGGCAGCCGTCAATAATTGCTACACTCGCTCTTACAGTGAAGTGAGAACTTCATATCAAACCTATTACACATAAAAAAACACACACAAACATAACAAACACACATAATACAAAACCTAACACACAACACATATAACACATATAACTAAACAAAATAATGATATTTGTAAGAGTGATGTTGTTTGCTAGAATATACAATAGGTAGCCTTTCTAATAGAGGGGCTACTTATTTTTATTGTGCCATCGATGTGGGGCGTTACTCGTATACGAATAGGAGCCTACAATTTTTTTAAATAAAAAAGTCAAAAAGTCAAAAAAGTATTTGACAAAGGTCAAAAAGTCAGATATACTTTAACCATAGAAAAGAACAAAAAGTCAAAAAGTGGTTGTCTCATTCATCATAAGAAGGAACTTAATTCTTTAAAAAAGTCTAGTTGTGATGATGGTACATCATGAATTAAAGAAATGAGGATATACTATGAGTATTTTAGCAGATAAAATTGAACAATTTATATTGACGAAATTGTTAGAGGAGCAGGAAGGTATTACGCTTAGGAGAAACGAACTAGCGGAGGCTTTGGATTGTGCACCATCACAAATTAGTTATGTGTTGAGTACACGTTTTTCTAATGATCGAGGGTTCCTTGTTCAGTCTAGACGTGGACTAGGTGGATCTATCACAATTACTAGAGTTATGGAACCAGTGAGAAAACAAGTCTTGATTCCTTTAGAACAATCTCCACAACGTAATGAAGATGAACCTGCAATTACAATTGGTCACATTGACCAAGTATTATTTCAACATATGAAAGAAGCGCGTATTACAAAACGTGAAGCAGCGATGTTGCATGAAGCATTTGTTAGAATTTTACAAGATGTACCAGTGGAACGTAGAAAAGAAGCAGCGGAGCGTTTTTATCAAGCCATTATGAACATCATAAATGAGGAGGTGTAGACTATGAAATGTGATTCTTGTGGTAAAGAAAATGCAAACATTCATATGACATCTATTGTGAATGGAGCAAAAGAGGAGCATCATTATTGCCAACAATGTGCGAATCAAAAAGAGCAGGGAGGTGGAACCATGTTTTCCTCTATGTTTGATGATAGCTTTTTTAATAATCAATTTTTTGCCAATGTTATGTATCCTCAAAGTGCATTGGGGAATAGCAAACAGATTACTTGCCCACAATGTGGCATGACTATATCGGCGTTTAATCATCAAGGTCGATTAGGTTGTGATAGATGCTACGAAGCGTTTCGAGCACACTTAGTTCCCTTAATTAAGCGTATTCAAGGATCTATTTCTTATGAAGGTCGCATTCCTCAACGAGGAGCGGCAGATTTGAAAGTAGAGCAAACTATTAAGCAATTACGAAATGAGCTAATTCAGGCGGTAAAGGAAGAGCAATTTGAAAGAGCTGCACAAATTCGTGATGAAATTAAGTCGTTAGAACAGTCTAAAGAATCAAATTAAGGAGGGTCTATGTTACACACTATTTTAGATGAGGCGTTGTCGCCTTGGATGAAAGAAACCGGCTTAGATCATCGCATTGTTTTATCTAGTCGCATTCGACTAGCAAGAAACTTTAAAGGAGTATCCTTTACAAATCGGGGAGATCTCAATGATTTAACTAAGGTTGATGGGTATATGCGGTCTATGATTAACCCTTTACAAATGGCCTATGGTAAAAGTTTTTCAAAAATTAACTTGGCATCATTAAGCCCTATGGAACGAGATGTGCTAGTAGAAAAGCACTTAATTTCTCCTAATTTGGCGACCCAGAGTCAAGAACGAAGTGTCATCATTTCTGAAGATTCTCGTATTGCCATTATGGTGAATGAAGAAGATCATTTGCGGATTCAGTCCATGGAATTAGGATTACAATTAGAAAAAGCCTATGAACGAGCGGTAGCTATTGATGATGTGATAGAAAGTAAATACGATTATGCGTTTTCAAAAGACTTTGGATACTTAACTGCCTGTCCTACCAATGTAGGAACGGGGATGAGAGCATCTGTGATGGTTCATGTTCCAGCGTTATCAATGACGGGCAAATTACAGCGTATTATTCGTAGTATTATCCGCATGGGCTATTCTGTACGAGGTCTCTATGGTGAAGGATCTGAGGGATTAGGCCATGTATATCAAATCTCTAATCAGCAAACGATGGGAATCAGTGAACAGGCAACGATTGACCAACTTTCACAGATTGTACAAGGTGTTGTGAAAGAGGAAGAAAAAGCACGGTCTGAATTATGGACTACAGATAAAGAAGGCATAGAAGATAAGGTGTGGAGGTCCTATGGAATTTTGACCCATGCACGCCGTATTTCAGGAGAAGAAGCTTTGGCCTTATTGAGTGATGTGCAGTTAGGTATAGATATGAAATTAATAGATGTGACCATGAACTTTCATGAAATGCTAGTCATTACAAGACCAAATTTCCTGGCCAAATTAGTGGGGAAAGAGTCGATGGGCTCGCAGGAGCGTGATAGTCAAAGGGCACAAGTAATACAAGATACCTTATTACGAGGTTCAAAAGGAGGAAGAAAATGATAGAAAGATATACAGAAGGGGCAAAACGTGCGTTAGCAATTGCCCAAGAAAAAGCAGTTGAATATAAACATAATTATGTAGGAACAGAGCATTTGTTGTTAGGCCTTGTGGAAGAAGAAAAATCAGTGTCTGCACGTGCGTTGCTAGCCTTAGGAGTAGAAGGAAAGGCATTGGAACAAGAAGTGATTCGTGCAGTTGGTAAAGGTACGCATAGTGGAGGTCAATTACAAATGACACCGCGTACGAAACATGTATTGGATTTAGCGCAACAAGCCGCCAATGGTCGTGGACATAACTACATCGGTACAGAGCACATTTTATTAGGTCTATTGTACGATGGTGGTGGGGTAGCCATGCAATTATTGGCAGCAAAAGGAATTCGTCCAGAAGATATAGTAGAAAAAGTAAATGCTATTGTAGGGGGAGAAGAACCAAGTTCTAATCCAACACAAGGTACAGCTAGTGATTTAGGTGAAATTTCTGACTATGCTATAGATCTTAATGAAAGTGCAAAACAAGGTAAAATTGATCCTGTCATTGGTCGTGATACAGAAATTCAACGGGTGATTCAGATTTTAAGCCGCCGCACGAAAAATAATCCAGTTCTTATCGGAGAACCTGGGGTAGGTAAAACAGCCATTGCAGAGGGGTTAGCACAACGCATTGTCAGTGGTGATGTGCCGGATGTATTACGAGATAAGCGCATTATTTCTGTGAGCTTGAGTTCCATGTTAGCAGGAGCTAAATATCGCGGAGAATTTGAAGAACGTTTGAAAAAAGTGATGGATGAAGTGCAGGATCATGTTGACATGATTGTATTTATTGATGAAATTCACACTTTGATTGGAGCAGGTGCTACAGAAGGAGCTATGGATGCAGCGAATATCTTGAAGCCAGCCTTAGCACGTGGTAATTTCCAAGTGATTGGAGCTACTACATTAGACGAATATAAAAAGCATATTGAAAAAGATGCTGCTTTAGAACGTCGTTTCCAACCAGTACAAGTGGGGGAACCAAGTGAAGAAGATGCGTTATCTATTTTGAAGGGCTTACGTGATCGCTACGAAGCATTCCATAAGGTACAAATTACAGATGAAGCCTTGGCAGCAGCTGTACATTTATCAAGTCGTTATATTGCAGATCGATTCTTGCCAGATAAAGCAATCGATGTTATGGATGAAGCGGCATCGAAAGTGCGTATGGCTGTGTTTACGGCAACTCCAGATGTGAAAGCATTAGAAGATGAGTTAGTGCAAGTACAAAAAGAAAAAGAGGCAGCTGTGACAGCCCAAGACTTTGAACGAGCAGCTACACTTCGTGATAAAGAAAAAGAATTAGAATCTGACATTGCATCAAAACAAGAAGATAGCAAAAAAGACAGCGAATCTAAGCTAGTAGTGACAGAGTCTGAAATAGCCGCTGTTGTTTCTGAATGGAGTGGTATCCCTGTATCAAGAGTGGCAGAAGAAGAATCGGAACGCTTATTGCGCTTGGAAGAAGAATTACATCAACGTGTCATCGGTCAAGATGAAGCTGTAGTAGCTGTATCAAAAGCTGTCCGCCGTGCTAGAGCGGGATTAAAAGATCCAAAACGTCCAATTGGTTCTTTCCTATTCTTAGGTCCTACTGGGGTTGGTAAAACAGAATTAGCTAGATCCTTAGCATCCAATTTATTTGGCGATGAAAATGCTATGATTCGTATCGACATGTCAGAGTATATGGAAAAACATGCGGTGAGCCGTTTAGTGGGAGCGCCTCCAGGCTATGTAGGATATGATGAAGGAGGTCAATTAACTGAGGCTGTTCGTCGTCGCCCATATAGTGTGGTTCTCTTTGATGAAGTGGAAAAAGCGCATCCAGACTTCTTTAATATCTTATTACAAGTCTTGGATGATGGACGATTAACGGATAACCAAGGTCGCACAGTCGATTTCAGAAATACCGTGATCATTATGACAAGTAACTTAGGAGCGCAATATCTCAAAGAAGATGCGGCAGCTATGGGATTCTTAGCAGCTAAAGGAGAAGAAGAAAGTGGAAAAGATAAAGAGTCTATGAAAAAGGATGTACTCCAAGCTGTAAAATCTCATTTCCGTCCAGAGTTTTTAAATCGTATTGATGAAATGATTGTTTTCCATGCTCTAGAAACAGAACAATTGCAAAGTATTGTACGTATTTTATTGCAATCTGTGACAACACGATTACATGAACAAGGTATGGAACTAGAAGTATCTGATGAAGCTATGAATAAAATCGTGGCAGAAGGAACTGACTTTGCTATGGGGGCAAGACCTTTGAAACGAGCTATCCAACGGTTAGTAGAAGATCCAATTTCTGATGCTATCTTAGAAGGTAAAGCAGGAGAAGGTAAAACAATTCATGTAGTAGTAGAAAATGATGATATTGCGATTACTGTAAAGTAAAATAAGAAACGAGCTATACTTAGTTGTTATGAAGGCAACTGGGTATAGCTCTTTTATAATGACTTATATTTATTTTACAGAACTCTGTTTTTCTTATACACTATAGGATAGGTATGTTCTTAATTTAAGTATGAGGTATAGATATGAAAGAGATTATATTAGTTACATCTTTTGGCTCTACTGTAGACAGCGCAAGAGAAAATCAAATTTTCCCAGTCGTAGATGCCATTCGTAAAGCAAATCCGAGTCATGAAGTACGGTTAGCCTTTACATCACGTATTGTTATTAAGCGTTTGAAAGATAGAAATATTATATTCCAAAATGAAATTGAGGCTATGGAAGCGATTGTAGAAGAAGGCTATGAGCGCATTATTGTGCAGCCTACACATTTAGTAGGTGGTGCAGAGTTCGATAAGCTTCGTAAAAATATTATGGCTTTCAAAGGACAAGGCTCTGTACAAGAAATCGTATTTGGCAGACCTCTTTTGTATTTCATGGGACAAGAGGAGGAAGTACCAGACGATTACCAAATCTTGATTGATCGCTTTATTAAGGCCTTACAGGTTCCTGTAACAGAAGATTTACTCTTAGTAGGTCATGGTGGATTTAATGTAGGGAATGCATCATACGCAGCGCTACAATTGAAATTACAATATGAAGGTTTACGTAATACATCCATTGCTACATTGGAAAATTTCCCAACACCTGAAGATATTTTAGAACGATGGGAACGTGAAGGTCACGAACCCAAGAAAGTACATTTACATCCCTTATTATTAGTCTGTGGTGACCATGCATTGAATGATTTATTCGGAGAGGAAGAAGATAGTTTACTTTCTGAATTAACAAAAGCAGGCTATGAAGTGGTACAATACGAAAAAGGTCTTGGTGAATATGCCGAAATTCAAGACATCTATGTAGAACACTTAGCAGATGCTATGCGAGGTTTATACCAAAGACGATTATAAAATTATAAATCATGCATGTCGGTGGTTGTGCGACTTAATAAGAGAAATACTTGGTGGTGTCGTGTACATTCATAGCAAGTCATGATATACTAATTAATTATAGTAGTTTGGAGTTAGTGATTCTTACTAGTTCAATGTTGATATATAAAAGAGGTGTCCTGATGAAAGGTAAATTATATGGTATTGGTGTAGGTCCTGGGGACTCTGAGTTGATGACTGTAAAAGCTGCTCGCATTGTTGGAGAAGCAGATGTCATTATTACACCGAAAACAGAAAAAAAAGATGGCTCTGTAGCCTTACATATTGCAGAACCATATATTCAAGAACATACAGAAATCGTACCTGTTGTATTCCCAATGGTATTGGATGATAATGAACAATCTAAAGGTTGGGAAGAAGCACGTAGAATCATTACTGGATTACTAGAAGAAGGTAAAAAAGTTGTATTCTTAACATTGGGAGATCCAATGTTCTACAGTACATATATGTATGTATATCGTTTAGTAGAATCTGCTGGTTTTGATATTGAAACTATTCCAGGTGTTACTGCATTTTGTGCAATCGGATCCCACTTGGGGTACCCAATTGTAGAAAAAGAAGAAGTATTAGCGATTATTCCAGCTACAGCACCAAAAGAAAAAATTGATGCTGTACTTGCCGTAGCTGATGATGCAGTCATTATGAAAGTGTATCGAAACTTCTCTGAAGTGCAAGAAACACTTCGCAAACATGATATGGCAGAAGAGGCTGTGATGATTTCTCGCGTGGGACTACCAGAGGAAGAAGTGTATCGTAATGTAGATGCTTTGCCATCTGATACAAAATTAAACTATTTATCTACAATTTTGGCGAAACGTAAAGATCGCTAAGAGGTATTTTATGAACACTGTACAACGACCAAGAATTGTTATAGCAGGCACCAACTCTGGTGTTGGAAAAACAACCATTGTAGCAGGGCTATTGGCGGCTTTGACAGAACAGGGCAAAGCGGTACAGGCATTTAAAGTAGGCCCAGATTATATTGATCCGGGTTTTCATAAAATTGCTAGTCAACGAGAATGCTATAATTTAGATACTTGGCTTGTGCCACCACATAAGTTGATTCCCTTTTTTGTGGGGCAAGCGGAGACTGCTGATATTTCTATTATAGAAGGTGTGATGGGTCTTTATGATGGGGGACGTGAAGGCGTTAGTTCCACTGCGCAAGTTGCCAAGGATTTAAAAGCTCCGGTGGTGTTAGTTATCGATTGTAAGGCTATGGGAGAAAGTGCGGCAGCCATTGCTAAAGGCTTTCGTGATTATGACCCAGAGGTACAATTTGGTGGGGTTATCTTAAACCGATTAGGATCGGATAATCATGAACATATGATACGGACGGCGATGAAGAAATTAGGGGTTCCTGTACTAGGTGCCATTCGTCGTGATGAGCGCATGCAATCACCAGAACGTCATTTAGGATTGACACCAGTGACAGAAGTTGATCCTACAGAGGCTATTGCTACCATTCGTGAAGCTGTGAAAGTCATGGTGAATTTAGAAGCCTTAGTAGAGTTAGCTCAAAGTGCGGCGGACTTGTCTGTGGAAACTGAGGAGGTAGTAGAGGCTATAGAAAAACGCGCGCGCATTGGCATCGCCTTGGATGAAGCATTCTCCTTCTACTATCCAGCTAGCCTAGCAGCGTTAGAAGCAGAAGGGGCGGAGTTGCATTATTTTAGTCCTTTACAAGATGAATCCTTGCCAGATGTAGATGGGATCTTTTTTGGTGGTGGTTTTCCAGAGATGTTTTTATCTCAATTAGGGAATAATGAATCTATGAAAGATAGTATACGTAAGGCCAGTGAAAAAGGTATGCCAATCTATGCGGAATGCGGAGGTCTCATGTATATGACAGAAGCAGTGACTGATTTCGAAGGAAATACGTATCCTATGGTGGGGATTGTACCAGCTACCTGTGAAATGCAGCAAAGCTTACAACGTGTAGGTTATGTAAGTGCTACTATGTTGGAGCCAAGTATTTTAGGGTCTGTGAAAGATACTTTACAGGGACATGAGTTTCATTTTTCTACTATGACACCTACACAAAGTCCATTTCCTTGGGCCTTTGAGTTAGTAGGAGGGCGTAAGCCTAAGGCCTATCAAGGGGGATACTCCTATAAAAATATTTTAGCCTCTTATTTGCATATAAATTTTTCAGGTAGTGAGGCAGCGGCTAGAGCTTTTGTAGATTCTTGTGAGACTTATGGACAAGGTAAATCTTGAGGGATACTATAAGAAATATAAATGCAAGAATAATTTGCGTTTTAAGTATAATAGAGGGGTAGAAAAAGATTGACAATTTTTCTGCTCCTGTGTATACTAATATCATTGACGAGCCGGAGTGGCGGAATGGCAGACGCACTTGACTCAAAATCAAGCGGGTAACACCGTGTGGGTTCAAGTCCCACCTCCGGCACCAAGGATTAGCAGATACTGTGTAAACAGTATCTGCTTTTTTATTTTTGATATATATTACTAGAAAGTTGGAGATATTTCTAGCTGTATATTGGACAGTAGTTTTTAATGTAAATATATAGCGTCAGTACATAATGTTACTATATATGATTAAAAGTGCTGATATATAAAGCATTATGAGTATTTTATATGACTTTTATAGTGGGAAATAATTGACGAATAGTGAAAAAATATATATTATAAATACAAATCAGGATGATAATCAATAGCAAAATATCAACTTTTGTTATACTTTGTAAAGAACGCCCATATTTTTGCGAAATGAAATAGTAAGAGAAAGGAGGAGCCCTAGGCCGGGCGAATATGAAAGATGGTCTATAAGAACGTATAGAATTAATAGAAACACCAGTAAGGGGGATACCTATGAATGAATACGATTATACATTAGACAAAACAGGTTTTTATAAGATCCTTTTTAGTACGTCGTTGACAGTAGCCAAAGAACAACTGCAAACGGCTTTAACACCGAAAAAGTTAGCAGGTGCGGTGGAGTATATGTGCATGCTTTGTACCTGTATGAATATGGCCATCAATCAAAATCAATTGGAGAGTGCTAAGTTTAATGATGGAATTGTAGAAGAGTATGTCAGTTTGGTGGATGTAATTATTCGCAATGAAGGAAGTATTAATTATGTGCAGGCTGTAAAGATCGATGAGTTATATATGAAGTCTGCTGATTTAGTTCGTTCTTTATTAGAAGGAGTAGCCTTGACAGAACAACTACGGGAGCTACAACGATCCTATCGGTATTGGAATATGAAACAAAGGATGCAAAGTACGTATAAAACTTTGCTGCATTAGTCATAATAAGTATAGAATGCTAGGAAGTCTTCGTTGCAGGAGACTTCCTAGTATTTGTTTTGTGAGTGTTCCATGAAGATGTTTTAAAAAGCGCAGTTCTTTTTGACTATTAAGTGCTAGTAGGCTATAATAATCTAGATACATAGTATTTAATTGAAATACTTTCCATATTTAAGGAGTTGAGATATTTGTTAGGTTTTATACAAAAGCTATTGGGCAATAAAAATGCAAAAGAAATTAAACGGATTCGGTCCATTGTTGAAGAAATTAATGGACTGGAACCGTCTTTGTTATCCTTGAGCGATACTTCTTTGCGAGCTAAAACAGAAGAATTCAAAGAAAGATTGGCTAAAGGTGAAACATTAGATGATATTTTGCCAGAAGCATTTGCTGTAGTTCGTGAAGCATCTAAACGGGTATTGGGCATGCGTCATTTCGATGTGCAAATGATTGGTGGTATTGTATTACATCGTGGTAATATTGCAGAAATGCGTACAGGTGAAGGTAAAACTTTGGTAGCTACCTTACCAGTATATTTAAACGCTCTATCTGGTAAAGGTGTTCACGTGGTAACCGTTAATGATTATTTGGCTAAGCGTGACAGCGAGTGGATGGGACGTTTATATAACTTCCTAGGTTTATCTACTGGCTTAATCGTAGCTGGTTTAGATTACGATCAACGGAAACAATCCTATGGAGCAGATATAACGTATGGTACAAACAATGAGTTTGGCTTTGACTATTTACGTGACAACATGGTTATCCATGCAGATCAAATGGTACAACGCCCATTGAACTATGCTATTGTCGATGAAGTGGATTCTATCTTAATTGATGAAGCTCGTACGCCACTCATTATTTCTGGTCCAGGGGAACGCTCTACAGAACGCTATTATGAATTAGCTAAAATAGTGCCACACTTGGTGAAAGATGAAGATTACACTATTGATGAAAAACAAAAAACGATTGCCCCTACAGATGAAGGGATTGCAAAAGTTGAAAAAATGTTACACATCGAAAACTTATATGATTCCTCTAACTTAGAATTGAATCACTTGCTAAGTGCTTCTCTTCGTGCCTATGCTATGATGGAGCGAGATAAAGATTATGTCGTGAAAGATGGCGAGGTTGTTATTGTTGATGAATTTACTGGTCGTTTGATGTTCGGTCGTCGCTATTCCGATGGCTTACACCAAGCCATTGAGGCAAAAGAAGGCTTACGTGTAGAACGTGAAAGTCAAACCTTAGCCTCTATTACTTTCCAGAACTATTTCCGTATGTATGAAAAATTGTCTGGTATGACTGGTACAGCGAAAACAGAAGAACAAGAATTTAATAACATTTACGGTTTGGAAGTTTACGAAATTCCGCCGAATAAAGTGTTGGCGCGTATTGATATGCCTGATTTAATCTTTAAAACAAAAGAGGCTAAATATCGTGCTGTAGTTCGTGATGTAGTGGAACGTCATAAAACAGGTCAACCAATCTTGGTGGGTACTACTTCCATTACGCAATCTGAAATGCTTAGTGATATGTTGACGAAAGCTGGCGTACCACATAATGTATTGAATGCGAAACATCATGAAAAAGAAGCGGAAATTGTTGCTAATGCAGGTCAGTATGGTATGGTAACAATTGCTACCAATATGGCGGGTCGTGGTACAGATATTTCCTTAGGAGAAGGAGTAGCTGAACTAGGTGGCTTACATATTTTGGGCACTGAGCGACATGAAAGTCGTCGTATCGACAATCAGTTGCGCGGTCGTTCTGGTCGTCAAGGGGACAATGGTTCCTCTCAATTCTTCTTATCTTTGGAAGATGATTTAATGCGTATTTTTGGCGCAGATAATATTGCTGGTATGATGGATAAATTAGGTATGGAAGAAGATGAGCCAATTGAGCATTCTTTGATTACTAAATCCATCGAACGAGCACAGAAAAAAGTAGAAAATCATAACTTTAATATTCGTAAGTATATCTTGGAATATGATGATGTTATGAATCAACAACGGGAAGTATTATACGGACAACGTCGTTTGATCTTAAATAACCAATCCTTGCGTGAAACGATTTTACATATGGTAGATAATTTAATTATCAACGCTATGAATCAATATGCAGATGAAAAATTATATCCAGAAGAATGGAACTATGAAGGTTTATTAAAGCATTTAGAGATCTATTTCTTAGAACCAGGTATGTTGACAGTGGAACAAATGGAAGAGTATGGTCGTGCAGAATTACAGGACCACTTAATTGACATTGCCCACAAAGAATATGAAAAACGTGAATCCTTATTTGGAGAAGCAAATATGCGTGAGCTTGAGAAAGCAATCATGCTAAAAGTTGTGGATAGCAAATGGATGGAACATTTGGATGCTATGGATATGTTAAAAGAAGGGATTGGCCTACGCGCTTATGGACAAAAAAATCCATTAGTAGAATATAAATTTGAGGCTTATGACATGTTCGAAAATATGAAACAAGCTATTACGGATGAAACAATTATGTATTTATACCGTATCCAAATTAATGTGGATACAATAGCAGAAGAAGAACCGGTTGATCATCTAGCTGATGCTAAGACCCACCATGAAGACGTGTTGGAACCACAAAACGTAGACTAGACTTTCATGGCCACGCAGCGAGGTGACACATCTCCTGTGCGGCCATTTGTTTTATAGAATGAAAGAAAGAGGTGAATAAATTGTTAGAAGACTTAAAAGGTCCTATTGACAATTTAGAGGAGCGTATTTTTGGAATGAGGGATTCACTTTAACATCGCTCAAAAAGAAGAACGCATATTAACATTAGATATAAAAATGAGTGATCCTGATTTTTGGAATGATCCAGATTCGGCTCGTGATATTTCCCAAGAAGCTACGCAATTAAAAGATGCCGTAGAAGGATATAAAAAACTTGTTACAGACATTGAAGAAGCAAAGCTCATGTTAGAAATGGCCATCGATGAGGAAGATGTATCTATGGAAGGTGAGCTGACTACTATGGTAGAGCAGTTGACCCATGAAGTAGAACATCGTGAAGTATTGCTTTTATTAAGTGGTGAATACGATAAGAACAATGCCATCCTTACATTCCATGCTGGTGCCGGTGGTACGGAGGCACAAGATTGGTGTTCCATGCTGATTCGTATGTACTTGCGTTGGGCAGAAAAACAAGGGTATAGTATTTCTCTTATGGATGAACAAGTAGGAGATGAAGCGGGCATTAAAAGTGCCACATTCCTCATCAAAGGGGAAAATGCTTTTGGGTATATGAAATCTGAAAAAGGGGTCCATCGTTTAGTTCGTATTTCTCCTTTTGATTCTGCCGCACGTCGCCACACATCATTCTGTGCTGTCGATGTGATGCCTGAAATTGATGAGACTGTAGAAATTAATTTGGATATGAAAGATGTACAGGTAGATACATACCGTGCTAGCGGTGCAGGTGGACAGCACATCAACAAAACAGACTCTGCAGTACGTATGACACATACTCCGACAGGGATTGTCGTACAGTGTCAAAGTGAACGCTCACAAATTCAAAATAGAGAGCAATGTTTAAAATTATTGCGAGCTAAATTATTTGAATTAGAGTTAGAAAAACAAGCTGAATTAAAAGAACAATTAGGCGGTACGTATCAAGCTATTGAATGGGGAAGTCAAATTCGTTCGTATGTGTTCCATCCTTATAATATGGTAAAAGATCATCGTACCAGTGTGGAAACTGGTAATGTACAGGCAGTTATGGATGGTAACCTAGATCAATTTATGGAAGGTTTCTTGAAGAAAGAAGCAAATTTATCAATATAATGGAGTGACCGTGAGAAATTTCTTTTTAAAAACAATAGTGTTTATCTTAGTAGTAGTCGGTATTATCCTAGGGCTTTCTTCCTTAGTATTACCATCTTTCGTAAGTAGTCAGGTGGAATCTAGATTGCAAGGGGCTTTACATCCAGAAGCGCAATCTATGCGCATTGAATCATCGCCAGGAATTAAGTTAACCTTAGGAGACATTGATTCATTTCGCGGCTATTTGGATGGTGTTATGCTAGGTAAATTGAAAGTCCAACGACTAGCTTTTGATTTACGACAAATTAAAGTGGAGCCAGTAGAGCTGTTTTTAGAGGAACGATTGCACTTCACTAGTTTTGGGCAAGGTCATATTGAGGGAATCATTCATCAAGATGATTTGAAACAATATATTGAACAGCAGTTGTCTGAAAAAGGTACAAAAGGTTTGACGATCGAAACAGTCGATATATCTGATCGAGGTGTTGTTATGAGTGGTCAGATTGATGTAGGTGGTTTTTTATCAGGCAAGGTAACTATACAAGGTCATTTGGAGATTGAAGGTAATACACTACAATTTTCTACTGAAAAGTTATCCATTGGTGGTGCTAGTTTGAATCGCTTGTCTAGCGGAGCTGTGAAAGCGATACCTCTTTATAATTTTGAAAACTTCCCAATTCCTGTTCATTTGGATCGTGTAGAAACGGGGCGTGAAGAGATTCACGTATTTGTTCATCCAGTAACACAGTAGGAGGAACTATGAAGTTAAAAAACATATCTTTCTATACATGGATTTTATTAGCTTTTCTTGTTGCTGGTATTGTAAGTGGATTACTATTAGTAAAAGAGCGTCATTACATTGAGGCTCAGCAAGAACAAATTGAAAATATTATAGATTATGATGGTTTACTTCGTGCTAATGCCTATGAAAAAAGGTCTCTAGGGGAGGCAATTGCATCTGCCAAGGAGTCTGGAATTACAGCATTAGCTATTTATGATAGAACCTTACAAAAAGAAACCGATGCTGGTCATATTCGTATGTATACATCTAATGATTTACAACAATTACAAATCACAGGAGTGCAACCAGGTACTACCTATATCGGAATGATTCCAGGTAAAGAAGCTTATTTTCAAGAAGTACAGGATGATTTATTACGCCGTTTAGGTCAAAATAAAGTACATATATTGCAAACAGAGCTAGGCCCTATGTTAGGATTAGCTTTACCAAGTGATTCTTTAAAAGATATGAATTTAGGTATTTCTAGATTACAAGCTGAAGAAGTAGCTAAACTTGGCTTTCATGTGATTGTTCGACCAACAAATTATAAAGGTGCCACAGTAGAAGACGTAGATCATGTATTCCAACGTATTGATGGTATATCTGGTGTAACAGGCATGATTTTTGTTGGAAAAGAAGCGTTAGGATATCCATTGCATGTGGATCGTACTTTAGAACAATTAGAAGCACGTCATATCCCTGTAGTTGGTATTGAAGCAGTGAACCAATTACAATATTTCCCACAAGCTGGATTCCTAGAAATGGCTAATGCCAATCACTATAAAGTAGGCAGATTGTATACTGTATCGAAAGAAGAAGTACGTAAACTTACACCAGGCGAATTGGTACAATGGTTCTATATTAGTGATATTGAACGAAATATCCGCTACAACTTGTTCCCATTATATGAACAAGGTGTAGATAATAGAACCGCCTTAGAAACGACATTATTTGTAGCGAAACAAGTGACTGATAAATTACAAGCTCGTGGCTTTACCACAGGGCAAGCCTCTGTGTATCCAGTGTATACGCCGAACACTTTGTTACGAGTGTTAACGATGACAGGTGTAATTAGTTTAGCGACACTCACATTGGGTCAGTTTATACGTATACGAAAACCATATTTACTAGGCCTATTTGCTGTGGGGGCTATCCTTTCTATTGGTATCTATGTGATGACCATAGGTACAAAAATTATGTCGGCTTGGGCATTGGTAGCGGCTATATCGGCACCAGTATTAGCCATGACGATGATCTTTGATTGTTGGTCAAAACGTAACCATACGGGTTTATCCCCGTGGAGAAGCACTATAGAAGCTGTAGTATATCTTGTGGTAGCGGCTTTGATTGCTGCCGTTGGTGGTATTAGTATTGCTGCCATATTAGGTAGCACACAGTTCTTTATGGAATTTGCTTTATTCCATGGCGTGAAATTAACCTTTGTGGCGCCAGTAGTATTGACTGCTATCGCCTATTTACAACGGTTTCCAATTTGGAAAGGCAGAACTATTTCTTCTGTGAAAGATGTGAAATCTTTCATTACAGAATTTGTACAAATAGATATTAAAGTATATAGCTTATTAATCCTAGGTGCTTTGGCTGTGGTAGCCTATGTCTTTGTAGGACGTAGTGGTCATACAGCAGGCGTACCAGTACCGTCTTGGGAACTGGCTTTACGTAGATTTTTAGAAAATACCATGTATGCTCGCCCTCGTGAAAAAGAATTTTTAATCGGTCATCCAGCATTTATGCTGGCTGCCTATGCTGTGGGACGACGCATTCCAATGGTATTGCATTTTGCCTTATCCGTAGGGGCGGTCATTGGTATTGCCTCCATGGTAGAAACATTCTGTCACTTGCGTACGCCAGTGTATATGTCCATTGCTCGTGGTTACGATGGATTGCTATTAGGTATCGTCATCGGTTTACTAGCGATTATGGCGGTTCGTTTCATCGGTTATGGCATTCGTTGGTTCCAAGGACGAGGTGAAAGCCATGTGTAAGATACTCATTTCCGGTTATTATGGATTTGGTAATGCCGGAGATGAAGCGCTATTGAGTTCTATTTTGCAAGCATTACTGGAGAGAGAACCACAAGCTGAAATTACAGTCATTTCGGGTAATCCTGCGGAAACTACGAGTACCCACAAGGTGAATGCCATTGGTCGATTTGATATGTGGAAGATATACCAAGCTGTATATTCTTGTGATATGCTCATCAGTGGCGGTGGTAGTTTGTTGCAAGATGTAACAAGTGCTCGCAGTTTGTATTATTACTTAAGCATTATTGCGTTAGCGAATACATTGGGAAAACGAGTGATGATTTATGCACAAGGTATTGGACCTTTGCGTAAATCCTTAGCCCGTAGTACGGTGGGGCGTGTCTTGAATCAAGTGTCTATGATTACTGTACGAGATCATGCTTCAAAAGAAGAGCTGCTTTCACTAGGTATACATCATGTACCAATTACAGTAACTGCTGATGCTGTGTTAGGGATGCACCCAGTGGAGGCCACAGCAGGTCGTGATATATTGGCATCGTATGGGGTGCCTATAGACCAACCAATTGTGGGCGTTTCCGTACGTGCTTGGAAAGATTGCACAGAGTATCAAACTACATTAGCAGAGGCTCTAGATCAGATTCATCGAGAAACAGAGGCTCATATCGTGTTTATTCCTATGCAACATAGGGAAGATACGATGGAGGCAGAGGCCATTGCCAAACGGATGACAGTTAGATCGACGGTTTTGGCTGATACCTATAGCACAACAGAGCTACTGTCATTGAGTAGTTGTGTGGATGTCATGATAGGTGTACGGCTCCATGCATTAGTATTTAGTGCGTTAATGGAAACACCTTGCTTAGGGATCTCTTATGACCCTAAAATTTTAAACTTTCTTCATATGATTGGTGAAGATCCGGTAGGTGATTTACATACATTAACAGTAGAACCTATTGTGTCACGTACAGTAGAAGTGTTGGAACGAAAGACTTTCACCAAAACTGTGTTAGAAAACATCCATGAACTACGAAGAAATGCCTTAGAGAATGCTCGCATTGCCATTGGCATGCTGCATGATAAATAATTTACCTTAGAATTGTGTATAACACGGGAGGGTATAGTATGTTAACACTTGAACAAAAACAATTGATACAAGAAAAAGCAAAAGCAATTCGTGTAAACATCGTGAAAGCTGTTACAGCAGCAAAATCTGGTCATCCAGGTGGATCCTTATCTATTGCTGATGTAATGAGTTTGTTGTACTTTCAAGAAATGAATGTAAATCCAAATGAGCCGAAAGATCCAAATCGCGATCGTTTTGTCTTATCCAAAGGACATGCTGCACCAGCTCTATATGCTACATTAGCAGAAAAAGGGTTCTTCCCAACAGAAGAATTATTAAACTTGCGTAAAATCGACCATATCTTGCAAGGTCATCCAGATATGAAATACATTCCAGGTGTAGATATGTCTACTGGTTCCTTGGGACAAGGTATTTCTGCAGCATGTGGTATGGCATTGGCAGGTAAGATTGATGGAGTCTCCTACCGTGTGTACTCCGTACTAGGTGATGGCGAATTAGAAGAAGGACAAGTATGGGAAGCAGCGATGTTTGCAGCACATTATAAATTGTCTAACTTAACAGCGTTTGTAGATTTTAATGGATTACAAATTGACGGCGATATCACAAAAGTTATGAGTCCATTACCAATTGATGAAAAATTCAAAGCTTTCGGTTGGCATGTGATCGTGGTGGATGGTCATGACATTGATGCTTTACACGAAGCAGTTACAGAAGCAAAAGCAACTACAGATAAACCGACTATGGTGATTATGAATACTGTTAAAGGGAAAGGTGTACAAGCTATGGAAGGCCAAGCAGGCTGGCATGGTAAAGCGCCATCACAAGAAGAATGTGACAAATTTGTAGCGGAATTGTTGGAGGTGTAATCATGGGAAAAGCGACTCGTGAAGCATATGGTACAGCCTTAGTTAAAGTGGGGGCTACTCATAAAGATGTTGTTGTATTAGATGCAGATTTATCAAAATCTACAAAAACTGATGAATTTAAAAAAGTATATCCTGAACGATTCTTTAATGTAGGGATTGCAGAGCAAAACTTAATTTCTGTAGGTGCTGGCTTAGCAGCAGCAGGAAAAGTACCATTTGTATCTTCCTTTGCTATGTTTGCTACCGGTCGTGCCTTTGAACAAGTGCGGAATGCCGTATGTTATCCAAAATTAAATGTAAAAGTATGTGCTACTCATGCAGGGATTACTGTCGGTGAAGACGGTGCGACACACCAAAGTTTGGAAGATATTTCTTGTATGCGCACATTGCCTAATATGACTGTTGTAGTACCAGCAGATGCAGCAGAAACAGAAGCTGTCATTGCTTGGGCAGCAGAGTATCATGGCCCTGTGTATGTACGTTTAGGCCGTGCTGGTGTAGAAGATGTGACCCCAGAAGGATACACATTTGTACCGGGTAAATCTCAACAATTACGTGACGGTAAGGATGCTACGATTATTGCCTGTGGTGCCTTAGTAGGACCTGCAGTAGAAGCAGCGGCTACATTAGAAGCAGAAGGTATTTCTGTACGTGTTATCAACATGGCATCTATTAAACCAATTGATGGAGAAGCAATTGTGAAGGCCGCAAAAGAAACAGGAGTATTGATTACTGCTGAAGAACATAATGTGATTGGTGGCTTAGGTAGTGCGGTAGCGGAAGTAGTGGTAAAAGAGTATCCAGTACCAATGGAATTTGTCGGTGTGAAAGATACCTTTGGTGAATCTGGTACACCAAAAGAATTGATGGCAAAATATGGATTAACAGCAGCTGATATTGTAGCAGCTACCAAACGAGGTATAGCACGAAAATAGGAAGGGAATGATAGAATGATAGAATTTAGAAATGTCCATAAAGTATACGACAATGGTTCTATTGCTTTAGAGGATGTATCGATTCATATTGAAAAAGGAGAATTCGTATTAGTCTGTGGGCATTCTGGAGCAGGTAAATCAACATTTATTAAGTTACTTTCACATGAAGTCACACCAGATTCTGGAACGGTTATTGTGAATGATGTTGATGTAACACGTATCAAATCTAGTAAAGTACCGTACTTACGTAGAAAGTTAGGTATTGTATTCCAAGATTTCCGATTATTACCATCAAAAACAGTGTTTGAAAATATTGCGTTCGCACTAGAAGTTATCGAGGAAAAACCGAAAGTAATTAAAGAGAAAGTTTTAAATGTATTAGAGTTGGTCGGACTCAGCGATAAAGCTAATGATTTGCCACAAGATCTTAGTGGTGGGGAGCAACAAAGGGTAGCTATCGCTAGAGCCATTGTAAATAAACCATTGGTGCTGATTGCAGATGAACCAACAGGTAACTTGGACCCTCAAACAAGCCGCGATATTTCTGATCTTTTTAAAGCCATCAATAATTCTGGTACAACCGTAGTGATGGTAACACATGATATGGATATGGTGTCTTATCTAAACAAACGAGTGATCGCCTTAGAAGGTGGTCGTGTAGTAAGTGATCAAATGAGAGGGGCCGCATTCCATGAAAATTAGAACGTTTAAGTATTATATAAAAGAAGCCGTTCAATCCATGCGCCGTAATGGATTGATGTCCTTGGCATCTATTTCCACTGTCACATTATCCTTGTTTATCTTGGGTGTATTTGCTTGTGGAGTGGTAAACCTTAACAATTTGGCATCCCATTTAGAGAGCCAAGTACAAATTAGTATCTACTTGAAGGATAACTTAACAACACCACAAGTGATGGAATTAGGTAAAAAGTTAAAAGCCTTGCCAGAGCTAAAGGATATTGAGTTTGTCACAAAAGATGAAGCTATGAAACGCTTTAAAGAGCGCTTAGGGGAGCAACAGCAATTAGTCGATTCCCTAGATGGACATAATCCATTGCCAACGTCTTATGTGTTAACATTCAATACACCAGACCAAGTGAAATCTACAGCGGAAATTGTCTCTAAATATCCAGAAGTAGAAAGTGCCCACTATGGACAAGACGTGATTGAACAAATTTTTGAAGTCACAAAAATTATTCGTATCGGCGGTATTGTGCTCATCGGTTTCCTAGCAGGGGCTACCTTATTTATCATTTCCAATACGATTCGTCTGACTGTATTTGCCCGTCGTAAAGAAATTGGAATTATGAAATATGTAGGTGCCACAAACTGGTTTATCCGCTGGCCTTTTGTATTAGAAGGTATGTTTTTAGGCGCTATTGGTGGTGCGATTGCAGGCATTGCTACCTGGCAATTCTATCGCTATATCACAGTGGAAGTGATTGCAAACTTTGCTTTTATGCCATTGGTACCAATGATGCCGTTTATCTATCAACTATCTGCAGGATTAGTTGGGATAGGTGTGATTGTGGGTGCTATTGGTAGTACGATTTCGTTAAAACAATATATGAAAGTGTAGGAATGATGAAGAAAAAAACAGTAACACTAGTAACTAGTTTACTATGCGGTTCTATCATGATGGCTACACCGTACTGGTATCAAGCACAAGATGAAGACTTAACGAATCAGTTGTCAAATATTCAACAACAATTGACAAATGAGGCCAATAAAAAGTCGGAAGCAGAAAAAACGATTGGTACCGTATATGAACAGTTACATGCTATACAGATTGAATTAGATACAGCCACTGCAGAGTTAAAACAAGTGCAAGCAGATCGTATTCGTTTAGATCAGGATATTACGAAAACAGAGGCAGAATTAAAAGCAGCACAGGAACGTTTACAATCACGAGAAAAAGTATTCTACAAACGGGTACGAGATATTTATATTAACGGACGTATAAGTTACTTAGATGTAGTGGTTGGTTCTAAAGACTTTAGTGATTTTGCAAATCGTATGGAAATGTTGAAACGGATTCTTCAAGCCGATATGGAATTGATTAATACCATAAAAACTGAGCGTGAAGAGATTGCTAGTAAAAAAGCTAAGTTGGAAGCAGACCGGGCTAAAGTATTAGAACTTGAAAAGGTAGCACAGGAAAAACAAACGATTATCAATCAGAAAAAAGCAGAACGTCAAGCAGTATTAGAACGAGCGATGAATGACCGTGATACAGCAGACCGGGCCTATAATGAGTTAATGGCATCATCTGCAAGCATTACAGCTATGTTACAACAACGAGCAGCAGAACGTGCGGCAGCAGCCGCAGCAGCTAGCCAAGGTGGTGGCGGTGGTGGTGCTACTACTACATGGGTACAGGGAACTGGACAGTTAGCCGCCCCTGTTAATGCACCGATTACATCTGATTTTGGGTGGCGTATCCATCCAATTTATGGTACAAGTCGTCTCCATGCAGGTACTGACTTTGGTGTTGATGAAGGAACACCAGTACATGCAGCAGATGGTGGTGTTGTTGTGGAAGCTGGTTGGATTAGTGGCTATGGATACACAGTTATTATTGACCATGGTAATGGTATGTCTACTTTATATGCTCATAATAGTGATGTAGCGGTAAGCCCTGGTCAAACTGTATCAAAAGGTCAAGTAGTTTCCTACTCAGGTAACACAGGTGGTTCTACAGGTCCACACCTTCATTTTGAGGTGCGTATTAATGGGGAACCAACAGATCCAATGGGATACTTATAGAGGAGACTATGGAAGATAACAAAAAAAAATCTAATTGGATACGAATAAAAGAGTATTTGTTTATCTCTGAAAAACACGATGAAGCGTATACTGCTATGGAGATGTCAAAAGAGGTTGCTCCTAAAATAGAGCGGCTAAGTTTTAAAGATAGAATCTATAAGTTGATAGGTAAGCTAATAAAGTTATTAATTGTATTCCTTATTATGCTTACTGGTTTCTTTTGGTATATTTCTGGATCCCCCTTAGGTCTTGCTAAATTTGGTTACACCTATTACATCACCACACAATGGGCGATGGACTCACCATCTAAAGAAGAACTTTTTGTGAATATGTTAAAGGGGTTAGCTAAAGGTACCCATGATAAACATACTGTTTATTTAGATAAAGAAGATATGAAAGAACTTGAGATGCATACATCTTCTACCTATAGCGGTATTGGTTTATTATTGGATTTTTCCGATGGTAAAGTTCTCAAAGTAGGTGCTACTATGGAAGGGCAACCAGCAGAAGCAGCAGGACTTCAAAAAGGAGACCAAATTCTTGCGATTGATGGGATACCTATATCTGATATAGAAAAAGAAGAAGTAGCTAATCATATTCGTGGTGAAGCAGGTACATTTGTTGTGCTTCGCATCCTTCGTAGCGGAGAAGAGCAAGAGATTTCCATTGAACGAAAAACTATTGTCATGCCTACTGTAAGAGGTAAGATGCTAGACGATAGTGTCGGTTATATTCGGTTAACGCAGTTTGCTGAAAAAACAGTAGATGAGTTTACGAAAATCTATGAGGACCTTCAAGCTAAGGGGATGAAACGCTTAGTATTAGACTTGCGTGATAATCCAGGTGGTTTAATCACTACTGCCCATGGTATAGGGCAATATTTGATACCTAAAGGGCCGATTGTAACGGTACAAACTAGAAAAGGCCGAAATAGCGCCTATATGTCTAGAGGTGACCATAGTCTAATTCCATTAGTTGTGTTGATTAATGGTAACTCTGCAAGCGCTTCAGAAATTATTGCTGGTGCGGTGCAAGATACGAAATCTGGCATTATTGTGGGTACAAAAAGCTATGGTAAAGGTACTGTGCAAAGTGTAGTACAAGGTCTTGATGAAGAAGGCTTAAAAATTACTATTGCTCGCTATCATACACCTAATGATAGGGTCATCGATGGTATTGGTATTATACCAGATGAAATTGTGGAGCCGTCCAAAGCAAATCCTGAAGTGGATGTACAGTTGGAACGGGCTATTGAAATTGTAAAAACTCTATGATATAGCGGCTTCGGCCGCTCTATCTATAGGGCTAGAGGAAAAAAATATGTTTATAGATCGTGCCCGTATATTAGTAAAAGCGGGAGATGGCGGTAACGGTATGAGTAGTTTCCGTCGAGAAAAATATGTGCCACAAGGGGGACCGAATGGTGGCGATGGCGGTAAAGGTGCCGACATCATTTTAAAAGCTGATAGAAATATCAATACACTTGTTGATTTTAGATATAAACGTCAATTCAAAGGCGATACCGGTGGTGCTGGACAAAGTGCTAACAAGCATGGTCGTGGCGCTGAAAATTTAATTGTTTCTGTTCCATTAGGAACAACGGTAACAGATGAAGAGTCTGGTAAATTAATGGCTGATTTAGTTGAAGATGGACAAACTTACATGGTGGCCAAAGGTGGTCGCGGTGGTCGTGGTAATGCACGCTTTCAAAATAGTGCTAACCGTGTACCAACCTTTGCTGAAAAAGGAGAGCCTGGGGAAGAGCGTTGGTTAAATTTAGAGCTTAAAGTGTTGGCTGACGTGGGATTACTAGGATATCCAAGCGTGGGTAAATCCTCTATCATCCGCAAAGTATCTTCTGCAAAACCAGAAGTAGCTGCGTACCATTTTACTACATTAACTCCAGTATTAGGGGTAGTCTCTGTAGCACCAGGTAAAAGTTTCGTTATGGCAGATATTCCAGGTTTGATTGAAGGGGCTAGTGAAGGCATTGGCTTAGGACATTCCTTCTTGCGTCACGTAGAACGTAGTAATATTTTGCTCCATGTATTGGATGTATCTGGATTAGAAGGTCGTGACCCTATTGAAGACTTTCATAAAATTAATGAAGAGTTAGCTAAATATAGCGAAAAATTAAGCAAGAAAAAACAATTAATCGTATTGAATAAAACAGACTTGTTACAAGATGAAGAAACATTGCCAAGAGTGACAAAATACTTTACTGATCAAGACTATGAAGTATTTGCGGTGAATGCATTGACTGGAGAAGGGTTGCCATCATTAGTTGAACGCGCATGGTATTATGTTGAAAATTACGTGCCAGAGCCAGAAGTGGTGGATGACACTGTATACTATGAAGCAAAACCTGATACTGACTTCGTCATTACTCGTGGCGATGATGCATCCTATATTATCAGTGGTTCTCGTATTGAGAAATTGGTGGCTATGACAAATCTTGATGATGAACAAGCATTGCGAAGATTCCAAAAGATTTGGCGTTACATGGATTTAGATGCGGAATTGAAAAAAAGTGGCATCCAAGATGGCGATGAAGTAGTCATCGGTGATCAACGATTTACATTCCATGATTAGGAGATAGAATGACAGGTAAACAAAAGCGATATTTACGTGCCTTAGCAAGTACTATGCCAGCGGTTGTGATGATTGGTAAAGGAGGATTGGAAAATCCTGTTATCGACAGTGCACGAGCTGCCATTACAAAACGTGAATTAATTAAAGTAAAAGTGTTAAATAACTGCTTGGAAGATCCAAAAGAAATTTTGCCTCACTTAGCGGATATGTTAGGAGCAGAGTTAGTACAAATCATCGGACATAACGGTGTGTTGTATAAAAAAGCAAAAGATCCAAAAATTGAGTTGCCAAGATAATCAATCCACATGAGGTGAAGCGATGAGAGAAGAGTTACGACAGGCGAAACGGGTAATTGTTAAAGTAGGTACAAGTTCATTAACGCATGCAAATGGACGCATTAACATTGATAAAATGGAAGTGTTAGTCCGTCAAATTTGTAATTTAGCTAATGCAGGGAAAGAAATGATTTTAGTTTCTTCTGGGGCTACTGCTGCTGGTCTTCCCTCATTGGGATTTACATCAAGACCCGATGACATTGCTTTAAAGCAAGCCGCAGCCTCTGTGGGACAAGGCATCTTGTTACATATGTATGAAAAACTATTCGCTGAATATGGACATACGGTAGGACAAATTCTTGTAACCCGTGAAGATACGGTGAAACGTAGTCATTATCTTAATTTACGGAATACATTGACGGCCCTCATTGGATTAGGAGTTATTCCTATTATCAATGAAAATGATGTAGTGGCTATCGATGAGTTTAAAATTGGTGATAATGATACATTATCTGCTAATATTGCTAGCATTATTGATGCAGATGCATTGATTATTTTATCGGATATTGAAGGCCTATATACAGCGAATCCGTCTACAGACCCAAATGCTACATTAATCCATGAAGTAGAGGCTCTTACTCCGTACATTTATGAAATTTCTGGTGGTGCAGGGTCTTCTTTGGGCACTGGTGGTATGTATACGAAGATTCAAGCTGCTCATATTGCAACGAACTCTGGAGTTCATATGATTATCGCCTCTGGTGACCATCCAGATAGTATTAAAGCTATTATGAATGGAGAAGAACGAGGCACGCATTTTTGGCCTCATCGAGATGTACCGCAAATTAAAAAGCGCTGGATGGCATTTGGCACACGTTTACAAGGTACCATTCATGTAGATAAAGGATGCCGTGATGCATTACTCACCAATGGATCTAGTGTTTTACCGGTAGGTATTCTATCTGGTGAAGGACAATTTGAAGAAGGGGATACCATATCTATTGTTCACGGTGGAGAAGAAATTGCCCGCGGTATTGTGAACTTTAATCTATCTGACTTGTTAAAGATTAAAGGACGTAAATCACAGGATATTCCTACTATACTAGGTGTTCGTGATACCTATCATGTAGTGGTGCATCGAGATAACTTAGTTGTCTTACGACAGGAGTAAATTATGAATCCATATACTGCATATTTTGAAAATTTAGGCAAAGCAGCACGGTCAGCTTCTATGGTAGGACAAGTGCTAAGTACAGACGATAAGAATCGTATCTTGGAACAGATTGCTTATGATTTGGAAAATGCTATACCAATGATTTTAGAAGCGAATACTATCGATTGTTCCCAAGCTAAAGAGAATGGAGTTCCATCTGTGATGATGGATCGCCTTCGTTTGACGAAGGAGCGCATCGAAGGTATTTGTGAAGGTGTTCGTCAAGTGGCTCATTTGCATGACCCCATTGGTACTGTGTTAGAAAGTAGAACCTTAGACAATGGCTTGCGTATTGAAAAACGGCAAATCCCTATCGGAGTTATTGGCATGATTTATGAAGCTCGCCCTAATGTGACAGTGGATGCAGCTGCCTTAGCCATTAAGACAGGCAATGCGATCATTCTTCGCGGAGGAAAAGAGGCATACCATACGAGTGAGGCGATGGTACATATTATGCAAGGTTCTTTAGAGCAGTGTGGAGCTCCGAAAGAGCTAGTTCAATTAGTGTCTATTCTTGAGAGAGAAGCTGTAGGTGAATTGTTAGCACAACGCAAATGGATTGATGTGATGATTCCACGTGGTGGAGCAGGATTGATTCAATTTGTCGTGAATAACAGTAAAATTCCTGTTATAGAAACGGGGAGTGGTGTTGTTCATGGCTATGTGGATGTATCTGCTGATGAAACGATGACATTACAGGTATTGGAAAATGCAAAATTGTCACGACCATCTGTATGTAATGCGATGGAAACAATTTTGTTACATGAAGCAAGACTGCAAGATTTAGGGCCTAAGATTGTATCTATGTTAGAAGAAAAAGGTGTTGCCATCTATGGGGATACACAAATTCAAAGCTTGTCTTCTCAGGTGAAACCTGGCACAGAGGATAATTGGGCTACAGAATATAATGACTATATTGTGAATTTCAAAGTGGTATCTTCCATTGATGATGCTATTACTCATATCAATACATTTGGTACAAAACATTCTGAAATGATTATTACAGAAGACCCAACCGAGGCAGAGCGATTTATGAACTTAGTGGATGCTTCCACAGTTTATGTGAATGCATCTACACGATTTACAGATGGTTTTGAATTTGGCTTAGGGGCTGAGATTGGCATTAGTACACAAAAACTCCATGCTCGAGGACCTATGGGACTAGATGCGTTGACAAGCTATAAATATTTTGTCTTTGGCCATGGACAGGTACGATGAAATTAGCAGATGTAAAAGCTTACTTTCATTATATGAAGTCTCCCAAAGGAGCTTATGAATGGAAGTCCTACGGAATCGTAATAGTCATACTAGGTATTGTATCTCTAGTGTGTATAGGGGCGTGGTTACATGGTAGATAAGAAAAAGAGAGTTGGTGTTTTGGGTGGCACTTTTAATCCGATTCATTTGGGCCATCTTATGATTGCAGAAATGGCATCAGAAGCATTTGATTTGAATCGGGTAATTTTTGTGCCTGCTAAGGAACCTCCTCATAAGGAATCGGATGTGATTGAGGCGAAATATCGATTAGAAATGGTACGTGTAGCAGTATTGGATAATCCTAATTTTGTAGTTTCTGATGTAGAGATGCTGCGGGATGGGAAATCTTATACCATTGATACATTGCGATATTTTCATGATTTGTATGGATCAGATACGGAATTTTTCTTTATTGCCGGCACGGATACGATTCAGAATTTACCAACCTGGAAATATATTGAACAGCTCTTAGATATGTGTGAGTTTATTGGGGCTATCCGCCCTGGTGCCACTGCTGATATTGGTGAAAGTATCGAATGGCTTGCTCAACGAGGCGGTCGTATTCACATATTAGAGGTGCCAGAAATGAAGTTATCTGCTACGGAATTGCGTCGCCGACTGCGGTATGGATTATCTACTCGATACATGTTACCTAAATTGGTGTATCAATACATTAAGGAACATAAAATATATAATACATAAGGGTATTTGTTGTTAGGTTGATGCTAGTTTTTATAGATAACCCTAGAAAGGTATAGGCTTGTGAAAGATATAACAACAATAGAAAACTTACAAAATGTTGTGAAAGTCCGGCTTTCACCAAAACGATTTGCTCATACATTAGGTGTGCTAGATATGGCAAGACGATTAGCCAATCATTATGGTGTTTCTATAGAGAAAGCAGAAGTGGCAGCTGTATTGCATGATGCTATGAAAGAAAGACCTTTACAAGAAATGCAAACAATGGTGATGGATGCACAGATAGCGGTGGATTCAGAAATGCTTAACAACGGGGCATTACTACATGGACCTGCAGCGGCAGCCTATGCTAAGTTAGAGTTGCAGATTCAAGATGAATCGATTTGCGAGGCTATTCGAGTTCATACATTAGGGAGTACCCATATGAGCTTATTAGATAAGATTATTTTTTTAGCTGATTATATTGAACCAAATCGTGATTTTCCTGGTGTGGAAGAACTACGTGCTTTAGCATTTAAAGATTTGAACGCTGCTGTGATTCGTGCCTATGATGGAACGATACGTCATTTGCTTGATCAAGGGTTAAGTATACATGTAGATACGATTCGAGGTAGAAATAGTGTATTGTTAGAAAGGTCGGATACATAAATGGAGCGAAATATACGACGAAAGCCGCGCCGACATGGACTGCGATGGGGACGCATTATAGGGGCCCTAATTTTATTAGTAGTTTTTGTAGGCCTTCTAGTATGGGGAATACGTAGTGCAGTGAGCGCTGTATCTCAATCAAGCACTACTAGTCAAGAGTCGCATCCATTGCCGGTTGTGACTAATACAACACCTATGGATATGAGCTCCATTAAAACATCCTATATGTTGCTTGTTGGCGTTGATAAAAGTCAACCACAGCAAGCAGATGCTTTGTATGTGATAGCTTTCAATATGGATGCAAAAACTTTACAGATTATTGGTATACCAAGTAATAGTAAAATAATTAACCGTCACAGTGATACACCACAACGAATTAATGATATGTATGCACAAGGTGGAATAGAATTAACGAAAGCCGTAGTGGAAGATATGTTCCATATAGTTATCCCCTATTATGCAGTGGTAGATCAAGAGAGTTTCCAGTCTATGATGAACATTTTTGGAACTCCAAGCCTATATGTGGAGCAATCTATGGTACATCGAGATGCAGCTTCTGGTGAAGTGGATATCAACATTCATCAAGGGTACCAAGATATGACTAATGATACTGCCTTTGGATATATGAGATACGTCAATCAAGAGGGTGATACATTAGCAAGGACTATGCATCAAGAACGATTATTAAAGACTATGTGGGAGAGAGAACGAAATCACGTTAGCTTGGGAACCGCTTTTCGAGTGTGGCGACAATGGAGTCATATTAGTACTAATATTAGCACATGGGATGGTGTTCGGTTTATCACAAAAGTGATTGAATTTCCTAAAGATAAAGTGCGGTGGTATATTTTACCAGGGTCATCAGAAACAATTGATCGTGTAGACTATTGGAATGTAGAGCCTATAGAATTACAACAATTGGTAGGAATTACTGTGGGAGATATTCCAAGTGATGCTGAAGTGATTCCAGTGATTGGAGATACTCCAAAAGGTATTGGAAAAGATAGTGCTGATGATTCTTTAAAAGATGCTGAAAAACAGACTAAAGATACGAAAGAAGATAAGTCTATGGATACAGAAAAATCAGAACCTGGGAGTCCCACAACAAGATAAGGAGTTAGAATGAAAAAGAAACAAGATATTTTAGGAACAGTAAAAATCTTAGCGCAAGCTGGATATGATAAAAAGGGAGAAGACATTTCCATTATGGATATGGAAGGTCTTACCATGTTAGGAGATTATTTCTTAGTGGTTACAGCAAACAATGTGAAACATGCACAAAGTGTAGCTGATGCCATTGAAGATGCCGGTGCAGAGCAAGGTATGACCGTATTACATCGCGAAGGATATCGTGAAGGAGACTGGATTTTACTTGATTTTGGTGATGTCATTGCCCACGTATTTACAGGTGAATACCGCCATTTCTATGGCTTAGAAGAATTGTGGAAGGATGCACCGAGAGAATCCTTTGAAGGAGTCTAATATGGCTAGTACTTTATCAGAAAATACTATTGCTACGCTAAAGGTATTGCGTCAAAGTGATCAAGGGTCTTTTTTAGATGGTCAAACAGGCAATACGAATGACGATATTTTGTTGCATAAAGACCAACAAACTAGTTCCGTTGCGATTGGCGATGAAGTGACAGTATTTCTATACAAAGATCCCAAAGGCCGCTTGACAGCAAGTATGCGTTTACCAGCTATGAAGGAAGGTCAAATTGGTTATGTTGAGGTCATTAATACAACAAACTTTGGCTGTTTCGTAGAAGTAGGAACAGAACGGGGGATTTTTATGCCCCATGCAGAAATGCGTGGGCGCCCTCAAAATGGTGAAAAAGTTTGGGTTCGTCTCTATAGTGATAAGTCAGGTCGTTTAGCTGTATCCATGGATGTGGATGATGCTATGCGGCGTGCTTCAAAACCTGCTACAGATGCTAAAATAGGGGGCATGGTGAAAGGTGCCATTTATAACATGACCAGCGAAGGGGCATTCTTAATTACTCCTGAACGATGGATTGCGTTCATGCATCGCAGTGAAATGACACGATCTTTAAAAGTAGGGGAACTCATTGAAGGCCGTATTACCTTTAAACGTGATGATGGACGGATCAATATTTCTATGCGTCCTGTCAAAGAAGAGGCACTCGCTTCAGATGGAGCAAAAATTATGACCTATTTAGGCAACCGGCATGGGCGGATGCCTTATGGTGATGGCACATCAGCACCTATCATTAAAGATAAATTTAACATCAGTAAGGCTGCTTTTAAACGTGCCTTAGGGCATCTGATGAAAGCAGAGCTCATTGTACAAGAAGATGGGTGGACTTTGCTAACAGAGAAAGGGCAAGCCACTTTACTAGAGGCGGATGAACAATCTGCTACCGTAGAGGAAACAAAATAGGGGGAGATGTCATGAAAATTGTGGTAGTAGGTGCTGGTAAAGTAGGCTACTCCTTGGCTCAGCGATTGGCGCAAGACCAACATGATGTGTATGTCATTGAAAAAAATGGAGATCGCATTAAAAATTTAGAAAATAATTTAGATGTGAATTTAGTGCAAGGGAATGGTAGTAGCATCGCCTTATTGCAAGAAATAGGAATCGAAGATATTGGTATGCTTATTGCTGTAACGGATTCGGATGAAGTTAATATGCTGGCTTGTATGCTTGGTAAAGCGGCTGGTATTCCTAAGACGATTGCTCGAGTTCGGGAAACAGAGTACGAAAATGATACCAATGCACTTATTCGTGAGAGATTAGGAATAGACCTTTTTATAAATCCAGAAATGGTAACGGCTCAAGAAATTTATAAAATTCTAAAAACGCCAGCTGCATTAGATGTTGAAGAATTTGCTAGCGGAGCCGTGCGGTTAGTAGAATTTAAAATTCGTAATAATCATGATATTATGGGTATTCCTTTACGCTCCCTAGAATTGCCGCCAAATGTATTGGTGGTAGGTATTATGCGTGGGGGAGAAATGATTATTCCACATGGTAATAGCACGTTGGAATATATGGATAATGTATTCTTCCTAGGGGCTACTGAAAGTATTGATACCGTAGAGGAATGGTTACATGAAACTACTCGGCCTACACAACGTGTTGTTATCATTGGCGCAGGTCTTATTGGTAGAAATTTAACACTGCTTTTAGAACAAGATGGGTATGATGTAAAAGTCATTGAAAAAGATATCGAACGCTGTGAACAATTAGCTGCTATAATAGACCGTTCTATTGTGATTCATGGTGATGGAACAGATATTGATCTATTAGGGGCAGAAGAAATTGGTGATACGGATGTTATTATTTGCTTAACAGATGATGATAAACTCAACTTATTGGTGGCATTATTAGCGAAACATATGGGGGTACCTAAAGCATTTGTTCGTGTAGGACGATTAGAGTATATTACGTTAATGGAACAGGTAGGTATTGATGTAGCTTTTTCACCAAGATTATTAACATCTGGACAAATTTTAAGATTAATTCGAGAAGATGAAAATCTTATTAATATTTTTACCTTTGAAGGATCTAAAGCTGAAGCTGTAGAAATAGAAGTGACAGAAAAAACATCTTTGCTCAATAAGCATCTAAGAGATTTGAAATTGCCAGGAAAATCGCTAGTGGGGGCTATTGTCAGAGAACATCAAACGATTGTTCCTAAAGGAGATACTTTGTTGCTTGAAGGAGATCATATAGTTATCTTTACATTGCCAGAAAATATTAACACTTTGTTAGCGTATATTAATAAATAAGAAGGGATTTTTGAAAGGAGAAGGAATCATGCGCATTCAAAATATTATGCGAGTCGTTGGACAAGTGATACTCATTTTAGCCTCCTTCATTATGGTTCCCTTTTTCTTTGGTGTATTGGATGAAGGGACTTTTTACTACTCGTTTCTTATCACATCATGTATAGCAGGAGGAGTAGGGTTTCTATTATATCATTATGGAACAAATACGAATGTGTATAGTGTACGAGATGGATTTCTAGTAGTGAGTGCAACTTGGATTCTGGCCTCTATATTTTCTGCATTGCCTTTTTACTTTAGTGGAGTACTTGAGCAATTTGTAGATGCTTTATTTGAGTCTGTGTCAGGTATAACGACTACTGGGGCAAGTATGATTGATGATGTAAGTGCTTTACCAAGAGCCTTTATTTTGTGGAGGGGGCTTACCAATTGGATTGGTGGTATGGGGATGATTGTCTTAGTGTTAGCATTCTTGCGTAATTTAGGGACTGGAGTAGCTCCATTAGTTGAAGCAGAGGCTTCTGTACCAAGACCTGGGGTTGTATTACCAAGAATCCAATCTATGGCCGGGAACTTGCTGAGAATTTATTTAGGATTTACATTTACTTGTACTTTTCTATTATGGCTAAGTGGCATCGGTTTATTTGAAGCACTTAATTTTACCTTTGCTACGGTAGCTACAGGTGGATTGGCCCCAATTACTGGCAGTACATTTAGATATGCTGATTCTTATTTAGTCTGTATCATATTAATAGTATTTATGATATTGGCAGGTGGAAACTTTGCAGTCTATCAATCTGTATGGCAACGGGGAATCAAAGAGATTTGGAGAGATTTTGAGTATAGAATCTATCTTATCACATTGGCAATTGGATCAACTCTAGTTTTATTTGCCTTAGTATGGGAAGCTGGAGATGCTAATATTGAACATTTACTAAATGCTATTTTTACACTTGTTTCTATGCAGACTGGGACTGGATTTGCTATTGCAGATTATAACTTATGGCCTAGCTTAGGGCAAATGGTATTATTTATGGGAATGTTCTTTGGTGGTTGTAGTGGTTCAACTGCAGGGGGACTTAAAATCATACGAATAATTATCTTGGCAAAAAGTAGTATTCTCTATCTACGAAAAGCTATTCATCCCGATATGGTACAATTGGTACGACTCAATGGTTATGTATTACCTAATAAATGGTTACAGATTACGCAACAGTTCTTTTTTCTTTATATGCTCATCTTTGGCATTTCCTCTGTGATTATTTCCTCAACGGGATTACCGTTGGCAGATGTACTACCATTGGTAGCAGGAAGTTTGGGGAATGTAGGCCTTGCATTTGGCTCATTAGGACCCACGGAAAGTTTTACCATATTGGCACCTATTGCAAAGATAGTTTGTATTATTGATATGTTATTAGGACGGTTAGAGTTATTTACCTTATTGGTGCTATTACATCCAGGATTTTGGCGCGGATATTTTACAAAGAAAGAAAATGGATATAGACGATTCGATGGACATCATAAGAACGCCTCAAGGCTTGTATAAAACAAATTGTTATATTCTGAAAGAAAATGGATACGCTCTTATTATTGATCCAGGCTTTCATGGACAGCGTATCATGAAAGAATTACAGGATGTGACACCAGTAGGTATTGTGCTGACCCATGGCCATGCAGATCATATTTGTGCCGTAGATACGTTGATAGAATCCTACCATATCCCTGTGTATATGCATGCTAAAGATGAGGAACTATTATTAGTCAAACGGCGTATGCCATCGGGGTATAAAGAACGATTTACTTCTCCATATGTTGCGTTAGAAGAGGGGCCTTTACAGATAGAACCTTTTTCTTTACATGTATGGGAGGTGCCAGGGCATAGTGCAGGTAGTGTATTTATTGGGTATAAGCATATTTTATTTACAGGAGATACCTTATTTAAGGGGACTATAGGAAAAGTGAATACCTATAATGGTGATTCAAAGGCTATGGAAAAGACATTGCAAAAAATTATGACTTTAGACCCATCTTATGTGATATATCCTGGACATGGTTCGAGTACTACATTGAGATATGAATTAGGGACTAATCCATATCTGTAGGTACTCCCATAATGCATGAAATGGCTTGTACAGCTGATTTCAGAGAAATAAAAAATGTTTATAAAAAAATATAAAAAAGTATTGACGAGAAATATGAAATAGGGTATACTAACAAAGTAGTCAAATGGCCCCGTGGTGTAGCGGTTAACATGTCGCCCTGTCACGGCGAAGATCGTCGGTTCAAATCCGATCGGGGTCGCCACTACTTGCCTCGGTAGCTCAGTCGGTAGAGCAACGGACTGAAAATCCGTGTGTCGGCAGTTCGATTCTGCCCTGAGGCACCATTTGCGGAAATAGCTCAGCGGTAGAGCACCGCCTTGCCAAGGCGGGGGTCGCGAGTTCGAATCTCGTTTTCCGCTCCACTTTTTTGGCGGCATAGCCAAGCGGTAAGGCAGAGGTCTGCAAAACCTTTATTCCCCAGTTCGATTCTGGGTGCCGCCTCCACAAATTCCACCCATGCCGGGGTGGCGGAACAGGCAGACGCAACGGACTTAAAATCCGTCGGTTAGAAATAACCGTACCGGTTCGATTCCGGTCCTCGGCACCATTTAGACCAACTTCGGTTGGTCTATTTTTTTATGTGTAAATGGACTATAATGTAAGTATCATATAATAAGTGTGCGTAGGGAGGAACTATGAATACAGTTACTGACGTTGATCGATTATATAATGCTATTGAAATTAACGAAAGAACATTTCAGTTTTTTCAAATCGATGTACAGTCCTATGGAATACAACAAGTAAATAAAGGAAGCACACAATTTTTTTATATTTTACTTGAAATCATGAATGGAAAATTTAATTGTAATTTAGAGGTTATCGTAAACTGTTATGATGAGTTAGGTACTATAATCTATAGTAATGAGAGGACAGTTTATATAGAAACATATATTGGCTATGATACTCTTAAATTTTGGTGTAATGATACTAATTTGATCGATAGGACGAATAAAATTCGTATATTTGTAAAAAAAGAATAATATAAAATTGCCATATACCGATATGCATATGTAAGTTATAGCATAGGGTATATGGCAATTTTTATGTGTATATACTTATTGATGTTGTGGCATCTCTTCTTCGTAGATAGATTGTTCTTTCACAGGACGATAATAGAAGGCATAGAGTACTAAGACAATGACTGGAATGATGGCAGATACAATATAGATTCCGCTGTAGGATAGTAAGCCATGTAAGATTCCTAATGTATAAGGTCCGACGCCTAATCCAAGATCTAGACCAATAAAATAGGTGGAAAGAGCCACCCCAATTTTGGCAGGTTCTACGGCTTTCAAACAAATCGCTTGACCATTCGACATGAAAGTACCATAGCCTAAGCCGACAAAGGCTCCGGCGATAAGTAGTAACGCTGCATTGAAGCTATAAGCGATGAGTAAAAGACCAATCGTTAAACATACATAGCTAGGGTACATGACAGCATTTTCGCCACGTTCATCGAAGATACGACCTGCAATAGGACGGGTCACGGTAATCACAAGGGCATAGACCACAAAGAAGAAGGCTCCTGCTGTAATGAGACCGATTTCATGGGTAAAGATAGAAAGGAAACCGAGTACGCTAGAATAGGCTAAGCCCATTAGGAATCCAAGAAAGGCGATGAAGGATACACGTGGTTCAATGAAATTCTTCATAGACCAAGATGTCATGGAGGCTGTTTCCGTAGAGGATAGTACTAAATTTTGTACAGGGAATCGTAAACAAGCGATGGCAACACCGATGGATAATAAGACAGCTAAATAAATAATCCACGTAAAACCAACGGCAGGTAATAAAATCATGCCAATGAAAGGGCCAATAGCCGCGGCTAAGCTAGTGCTAAGACCATAATAATTGATACCTTCTCCATCTTTCGATTTTGGAATGTAAGCAGTGACTACCGCATTGGCAGCGGTGGATACGGTGCCATAAGCAAAGCCATTTAGGAAACGGACTGCATCTAAGATTAGAATGTCTTTGGCAATGAGATACGCAAGGGTAGTGAGAAAATAAAATATGGCTCCGTACCGAAGTACCTCTTTACGGCCGATAAGTTCTAAGCGTTGTCCCATGATAAGGCGAGCGAATAAGGTACCAATAATATAGATACCAGTAGCGAATCCTGCTTCCGCAACGGTGGAATGAAGTTCTTTCGTAGCATAGCTTGCAGTGATAACTACAAAGCAGTAGTACACTAAAAAGACAATAAAATTAATGACAGTAATACTGATGAACCCGGAATTAAATAGAGTTTCTTCTTGATTTTGTATCGATTGGGCATTCATGGATAACTCCTCCTTTTGTAATACGTTCTATAGAATATACCTAATTGCGAATCTTGTAAAGGTTATATAAATATTTTCTATAGAACTTAACTAAGTTAACAATATATGGGTAGGTACATAGGAGAAAAGAGTAGGTAAGAATAGTGATGTGAGCGTATTATATAAATCAATTTAGTGTGTTCCCGACGATTGGGAAGGGGAAGCACAGATATAAAATTTTTTTAGAGTGTGACTATCCACGAAGTTAGAAACTGGTATGGAAGAAACACCAACATGAGGGGATGCGTTGTATCTCTAGTCCGATCATCAGTATAGACTTGCTTCGAGCAGACTATCTTGCGATTAAATTGTGTAGGTGTAATATAATGTATTGCTACTTTCAGAGAAACTGACTATAATAAAAAGAAAAGCATTGAGAATTATATAACAATGCTATAGTTTACAAGATATAGATGTGAATCATAAGAAAGGAGTCTCCCTTATGACAGTACAATTAGACACATTGGATCATCGTTTATTACGTTTATTAGATGAGGACGCCTCCATGTCGGCTGCCGACCTCGCCATTATGCTCAATAGTGAAGAAGCACATGTGGCAAGTCGTATTCAAGCCTTCGAGGAGTCTGGTATTATTAAACGGTACCAAGCAGTCATTGATTGGGAACAAGTAGACCAAAATAAATCTACTGCTCTTATCCAATTAGGTGTGACTCCTGCTCCAGATCAAGGCTTTGATAAAGTGGCAGAACGAATTATGGAATTTCCAGAAGTACAAGGTGTATACCTTATGTCTGGTAGCTATGATTTGACGGTTATCGTGGAAGGGGCCAGCATGCGTGATATTGCTTTGTTTGTATCTCGCCGTTTATCTACATTAGATTCAGTGCTTTCCACCACAACAAACTTTATCTTAACGCGTTATAAAGATAATAATATTGTGTTCCACACGGGTGGAGTTCGTGAAGATCGGAGAAATGTATTCGATGATTAATTATGACAACTATTTAAATGCTGAAATTAAAGCAGTTAAACCATCGGGGATTCGACGTTTTTTTGAAATTGCTAATGAATTAGATAATGTCATTTCCCTTAGTATTGGTGAACCAGATTTCGCTACGCCCTACCATATTCGTGAAGAAGGTATTAATACATTAGAAAAGGGAAAAACTTGGTATTCTCCTAATCGTGGTTTTATGGAACTACGGGAAGAAATTGCTAAATGGTTAGAACGGAAATATCACGTGTCCTATGACCCAGCAACAGAAGTGATTGTAACGGTAGGTGGCTCAGAGGCTATTGATTTAACCTGTCGTACCTTATTAAACCCAGGGGATGAAGTGTTGATTCCCGTGCCAAGCTTTGTGTGCTATACGCCATTAGCAGAATTGTGTAGTGCCAAACCAGTGCAGATCATCACGAAAGAAGAAGATGAGTTTCGTTTGACTCCAGAGGCGATTGAAGCGGCTGTAACAGAGAAGACAAAGCTGTTAGTATTACCATTCCCTAATAATCCAACAGGAGCGGTATTACGCCGTGAGCATTTGGAAGCTATTGCAGAAGTGGTTATCAAGCATGACTTATTTATTTTGTCCGATGAGTTATACAGTGAACTTACCTATGGTGATGAACCACATGTATCTATTGCATCTATACCAGGTATGCAAGAGCGGACAATCTTAATTAATGGATTTTCCAAAGCCTATGCGATGACTGGTTGGCGCCTTGGATTTGCCACAGGTCCAGCACCGATTATTGCACAAATGACGAAGATGCATCAATATGGTATTATGAGTGCTCCGTCTATGTCTCAATATGCAGCTATCGAAGCGTTAAAAAATGGGGATAAAGATATCCAATACATGCGTGAAGAATACGATATGCGTCGTCGCTTGTTGGTGAGCGCTTTCAATCGTATGGGACTTCATACATTCGAGCCAGAAGGGGCATTCTATGTATTCCCGTCCATTAAGAGCACAGGCATGACATCGGAAGAGTTTTGTGAAAAACTACTCTATGATCAACGTATTGCCATTGTTCCTGGTAATGCCTTTGGCGATTGTGGTGAAGGATTTGTTCGTGTAGCCTATTCTAATTCCTTGCAGAATATCAAAGAAGCGGTAAAACGGATCGAAATATTCTTGGAAAAAATTAAAAATAAAGAGATTGAGTAATAAAAAAGACAGACATAGTTTTGCAGTAAAACTGTGTCTGTCTTTTTAACGTTTATACAATACATAGGTCCGTCGGCGAATTGTATAGTGGTATTTGAAAAGAATAGGTGTAAGAATACAATGGGCTGTAACAAAATAGCCTACCAATACAATAGAGGAAAGTTGAACAAACAGCATCAACTTTCCTCTACTTTTATATTTTTAATAAGTGGGGCTGTAGCAACATGTAAAAATGTATATGTTGTTACAGTCCCCAATATACTATTGATTCTTATATTTGAAAGCTAAAATAGCTTGGATTAATGCATCTAATGTCATCTCACCACGTTCTGCCACCATGGATAAAGTAGCTTTATGTTTCATTAATTTAGCAAGTGGAGAATTTAGCATTTTAAAGTTTGGATTGATATGAATCATGTGATCTTTTAGACCAGGGATTATATCAAATAGAGGGAATAGTTTGGTATCTCCTGTTAAACCTAGATCATTTTCATAGACCGTAGATTGTGGTGTGCTTTCTGGCACCGTACCTTGTTCAGTTGAGTTAGTTGTACTATCCTCTTGGCGTACATGTTTGTAATCGATGTGGTCTACGGCATGGTACGCAGAATTAGAACCTTCCCAAATAAGTTCTTTCCGAGAACCGCTTAGGCTACGAATATGCGTGCAATCTTGAACCATTTCTAAAATACCTTTAAATTGACCTTCTTCATTGCGCACGGCGATGTATTCGATGTGGATGAATAGGTCCGGCTTGTTAATCCACATTTCAGCGTAATCTTGTCTACCAGCTTTGAAAGAATCGATAATTTCTTGTACTAAAGGTAGACTTTTCTTTGGATGGCAGTTTTGTACGATGCGACCGATGATATTAGAGCTGCGAGGGAAGATGCGGTGCTTTGTATCATTATAGAAACGAACTAAGTCGTTTTCATCCACGAAAGTAATATCTACAGGTAAGAATTTAAAGATTAATTTAATTTGTTCAATTGTCAAGGAGCCCACAGCTAGGTCGTGCGTTTGTTCAGGATTTCCGTTGATACCGTATTTGCCCACTAATTGTGCTAACTCTTGTAAAAGAGCGCTAGGGTTACCAGTACCACCTAATTGGGTGTTTTCATGATTTTCTACATCAGCATGATTATGTTGTGTTGTTATATGGCCCACATTTACAGATGCCTCTCCAAGGTTCTTAGGTTCCGCATCAGGACGGCCTTTATAAAATGGAGGAGGGGCGATGAAAGCAAACCCAATTTCATGATCACCTTGGCTCATAGTAATGAAGTCACTGTCTTGTAATAACTTCCATGCTGTTGGGATTAGTACTTCTTTTTCTTTGTTATTGAGGTCACGGATAATATCGATGACGTCTGCTTGTTTTGCTAAAAATTTAGACTCTTGTCCAGATTCTAGCAGTTGTTTACTTTCAGAGATGGCATCACGAACAGCGTCATCAAAAGTCCACATGATTTTCGTAGGGCGATCGAAACCATACCGCTCTAGGACTGGATATAATTGATTTTGTTTGCGAGCCAAATGGATGCGCCAAGTAGTGAGGGCATCATATACACCAAGCCAAGGGTTGAGAATGAAGTGAGGTGCTTGTAACAAAGCTTCCATTTCTGTTAACTGTTGTTCCATGGCGTTGATTTCATTTAGATACACTGTTAATGGATGATGTTCAGGATATTCATTGTTCGCACGAATTAAAATACCATCAAATAATTCTAATAAGTCATCCATACGATGGGTGATTTCTTCGTCAGTATAAGAACCTTTTAATTGTTGCTCGCCATAAGCAAATTCATCAGGTGTACAAGTGCCGATTTTTTCTTTCAATAACGTACGAGCTGTTTCTAAATCTAAGGTGCCACCGAGAAAGCGGTCTTTAATATCGATCATAACTTCCATTCTGTCGTTGCCTGTAAGACCAAGGGCCTGTTTCATTGTATCCATGTGCGTATCCTTTCTGTGTTTACTATTAATATAATCATTGATATGGTACCATCATTTGCAGATGCTTTTTTGACTGAAAGTTGCTGAAAGAATGCAGACATTCTTACAAATGTAGATACCATGGGTCTAGCGTGATAGAGTATATGGAGCGTTCTCTCATAGGAGTCGCTCCCTTTGATGTTTTTAGTATACAGTAAATAAAAATAATTTTCAGTTGCTAGGGATACAGAATTGAAACGTTTTGTGGAAAAGAAAATTAAATAAAAGTAACCATTGGTTTGACTATTATTCTTATAAGATATAAAATTTAAGAATAAAAAGGTGGTGATTATATGGATAAAAAAGAAAGATTATTAAAAAAAATAGAAGAAAATTGTGGAGTGATTACAACAAAAGAAGTCTTAGAGTTAGGGTTTCATAAAGATACGATAAAAGCATTAGTGCTAGATAATACATTGGAAAAAGTAGCGACAGGATTATATGCATTTCCTCATGAGAATATTGATGAGTATTTATATTTCTCACATCGTATAAGAAAAGGGGCTTTTTCACATGAGACAGCTGCTTATTTACATGGGTTGACGACAAAAATACCTAATAATTTTGTTATGACTGTTATGGTTGGAGATAATGTTAGTCGAGTATCGAAGGTAAAAGACAATATTAACTTTAAATATGTAAATAAGGATCAGTTTAGTGTTGGGAAAGTAGAACAATTGAGCCCTTTTGGGCATCTTATCATAACATATGATAAGGAAAGAACGGTACTTGACATAATTCGTGATAAAAAGCGAGTTGATGCACAAGTTTTCAGAGAAGTAATACGTTCATATTTTTTTAGTAACGATATAAATTTATTAAAACTGTCTAAATATGCAGTAGAACTAGATATGGAAGATGAATTGAGACAATATACGGAGGTCATGCTATGAAAACAGCAGAACAAATTAAAGGAGCAATTCGTAATATATCTAAGAAAACTGGAGTAAACCCAAATTCATTATTACAAATGTGTCTATTTGAGGGTGTTCTAGAGAAGTTGTCTAAGTCACAATATTGTGAAAATTTTATCTTAAAAGGAGGCTTGTTAATATCATCTTTAATTGGTGTTGATATGAGGAGTACGATGGATATGGATACAACAATTAAAGGCTTGCCGGTAAATGAAATGACAATTAGAGATATTTTAAAAGAAATTTTAACTATTTATATTGAAGCAGATGTTGAGTATGAATTGTTAAAGTTAGAGCCTATAAGAGAAAAGGGAGTCTATGAAGACTTTTGTGCGACAATACGTTGTAGGCTTGGAAAGGTTAATGCTATATTACATATAGATATTACAACCGGTGATGTTATTATTCCGAAAGAGATGCATTATTCATATTCTAAAATATTAGAAACTGGAACAATACCTATAATGACATATACATTAGAAACAATTTTAGCAGAAAAGTTTGAAACTATTACAAGTAGAAATATTACAACAACAAGAGCAAGGGATTTTTATGATTTGTATATGATATATTCACTTTATAAGGACAAAATAAATGAAGAAATACTGTGTGAGGCAATACAAGAAACCAGTCGTCACAGAGGTACGTATGAGATGGTATTAGAATATAAGGATATTTTAAATTTATTGCGTAATAGTATAGGAATGCAAAATATATGGAAAAAATATATAGATTCTAATATGTATGCAAAAGATATAGAGTTTGAGGATACTCTTAAGATATATGAAATATTAGGGAATATAATGGTATTACATTCAAATAACTAAAGTAAATAGCCTGCGCATCGGATGCACAGGCTGTTTTATATTTATTTAGTGTAATTGGATGCTGTATAGATTCCAAGGGCTACCCAAATGAAAGAAAAGGCAATCATTTTATTGGTATCGAAGCTTTCACCGAAATAGAAGATGGCAATAAGTAAAGCGATGGTGGGCGATAGGTATTGCAGGAACCCTAATAAGTTTAATGGTAATAGGCGAGCACCATAACTGAAAAGAACGAGGGGGACTGATGTTGTGAGACCAGACCCTACAAATAAAGCGGCTGTGAATGAATCATGTTGAAAAGCCGTCCAAGAACTTGTATCGATGTAGGTGGTGTAGATTATAGCTAATGGTACTACGAGCCAAGCTTCAAAGGCGATACTTGTAAATGGATGGATCAGCAATTTTTTCTTTACCAGTCCATAGAGGCCAAATGTTAAGGCAATGGCTAGTGCCAAGTCAGGCGTACTCCCCATTTGTAAAGAAATAAAGATGATACCTATAGTGGCTAAGCCCACACTAAACCACTGGGCGAACGTTAACTTTTCTTTGAAAATAAAGACTCCTAACACAACGTTGAGCAGTGGATTAATATAATAGCCGAAACTAGTATCCATCACACGATTGTTAGATATGGCCCAAATGTATAAGCCCCAATTACTAGATACCAAAAGGGATGCCGTGAATAATAACAAAAGTTGAGATACATTGGTTTTTAAATGAATGCAATCCTTTTTAAATTGTTGAAAGTTGAAAAGGATAGCAATAAAAGACATGAAAAAAGCAGACCATATGATACGGTGCGCTAATACGCTATAGGCTGATATATGATGAAGGAGTCCCCAATAAATGGGTAAAAGCCCCCAAATAAGGTAGCAACCTAAAGCGGTGATGAGGCCTTTTTTATTAGTTTGTTGCATAGATACCTCCTTTAGTGTATTCAATTATCATAGTACCATAGATTGCATACATATTCTATAGGAAAATATTATGTATAATGAAAAGCTAAAGGTAGCATAAAAATAATAAATTTAGATAATATAGAATGACTTAAATATGAAATATAGTTATATTTGAAAAAAATATTGTAAAATGAAGATGCGATGAAGTATAATTACAATCAGTATGTTTTTATGTATTGAAAGCAATACATATATATTAAATCGTATGGGCGTACGAAATTTTTGGAGGTATATTCATGAAAGTAACAAGTAAACGCATCTCTGCGGCTTTGTTAGCTTGTGTAGCATTGACTACATTCAGTGGCGTACAAGCGGCATTTGATGAACATTTAGACCATTACCAATTAGATACAAAGGTAGTGAAAGGTGATCGTTCTAAAGATCAATTTGGTAACACAGTAACAGAACAATCTTATTATCGTACAGGTGGTGACGTAAAAGTTATCACTCGTGATGAAATTGAAAAACGTCATTATAGTGATTTAACAGAAGCCATCAAACGTATCCCTGGTATTACATTCCAAAACCCAGGATACCGTGGTGGGGAATATGGATACCAATTCTTCAACAATGGTATCTCTATCAATGGTGATACTCGCGTTATCGTGCTAGTAGATGGTCGTCGTGTAGATAATGCAACAAGTACACGTATCGCAGGTAGAAGTGCAACAGGCAGTAAATCTACTGGGGTTAACTTAGATCAAGTAACAAATATTAATGCCGTAGACAAAATTGAAGTAATCAAAGGTCCTGGAGCTTCTGCCTACGGTTCTGATGCAACTGGTGGTGTCATTAATATTATCACTCGCAAAGGTGGAGATAATCATCAAGGAACAGTTGATGTTTCTACTGGTTCTTGGGGTAAACATAGCTATGATTTTACCTACTCTGGTAGTGCAGGAAATGATAACTCCTTACATTATTTTGTGGGTGTAAATCGTGTTAAATCTGATGATACAAAATATCGTGATGGACATACCGGTGAAGTGGGAACATTAGGCGGTTCTCGTTTTGATGAAAGAGGCGCTAATGTACGTATCGATAAAGACTTTAGTGATACACAACGATTGACAATTTCCATCAATCATAAGCAAGGTAAAGATGGGTATCCAATTTCCACTCCCAATTTACAATATTGGAACACAAAAGATTGGAATCGAATTATCTTTGCTGCTGATGTAGGAACATTAGATGAAAAAGGTATGTTAAAACCAAAATCCACTACATCAGGTAATGTAGCAAATCCTGGATATCATAACTTATTTGCATTAGATGGACTTGTATATAATTCTTATAGTAAGTTCAAACATAATGATGTAGATGTAAAATATACATTTGACCGTCAATCTGATATGGAAAGCTTTGTACGTTTCTACAATCAAAACCATACATACTCTAAAACAGATAAATACAAATGGCATGTACCAGGTGTTGACATCAAGAAAAAATTCAGCGAAGATTTTCCACAAGGTGCAACAGATCCAGCTGCCTTAGATGAATGGATTACTAAAAACTTAGCTCCATTCCCAGGGGGTTCCAAAGCAGCCATTGAAGAGTGGTTGGCAAAAACAGGTGGTAAAGCGGGAGCGCCGACAGATTACAATACTGAAAAAAATCGTGGAGTCCAATTACAGGTAGCTCGTTCTATCGGTAAACACGATGTGATTGCTAATGTTACCTATGACAAAGCAACACAAATTAGTTATGAAGTAGACAATGGAGTAGGTACGACATCTGAGTTAAAACGTAACTCCTTATATGGTTATGTACAAGATAAAATTCATGTAAATGATAATTTTGATGTGACTCCAGCTGTACGATTTGCTAAATATGGTGATTACACAACAGAGGTCGGAAAATCGTTAGGTGGCGACACACATGTTGTGACACCTTCCTTAAATCTACAATATCGACTTGATGATACTAGCACAGTATTTGCAGGTTGGTCTAAGGTACTTCGCCCGTTGCGTAAAGGCGATTATATGTCTACCTATGGGGAATTCAAAACTCCTTTGCAAGATGAAAAAGGAAATGTATATACAGTAGGTTTGCAAAAAGAATTTAACAAAAAAACGATTGTTGGTGTAAATTATAGCTTAACAGATATGAGTAATTCTATTGCATCATTCCCAATTCGTGTAGAAGATAAATTTAAAAGTACTGCTGTTAATGCGAAACAAAAGAAAACTGCATTTAACATTACAATCGATCACAAAGTAAATCAACATTGGACTGTAGGCGCTGCATACAGTCATTTGAAGGATACTTGGGCTGTAAAACCAGGATACGTTGTGAATCCAGATTGGGGCTATAATGATTCTGGTGACATCAATACTGGTATTAATAAATTGCGCCCAGCAAACCATTATACATTAAATGTAAATTATGATGCAGGCAAATTGTCTTCAGGATTCTTAATGAACTACTATACAGGATCTAATTTAGCTGCCTTTACATCCAAGCGATTCTTAGTATTAGACTGGAATTTAAACTACGATGTAAATAAAGATTTAACTACTTATGTGGCAGTAACAAACTTGACAAATGAAGCATATGAAACAACAAGTAACTCTAGATATGGTTCTGGTAGCTCTGCAATGCCAGGTCGTCAAGCAATGATTGGTGCTAAATATAAATTCTAAAGGTTCACATAGAGAAGAGCTACCTAGTGTAGCTCTTTTCAGCATACATGAAGTCGACATAGCAATTTATTGGAATTTGTATATTAATGAATTGTATGACGATGTATATGAGATTCATATTTACTGTCATTATCATATAATATAAAAAATTCTATAGACTATTATTTTGATAAAAGATTTGATAAAAAAAGAAGAAATAAGATATAATTATACTATTGCGTTTATAATGTATAAAAGCAGTAGATAGTATACGATTTGTACGGGCGTACGAAATTTTGGAGGTATATTCATGAAAGTAACAAGTAAGCGTATCTCGGCGGCTCTGTTAGCCTGTGTAGCATTGACTACATTCAGCGGTGTACAAGCTGCATTTGATGAGCATTTAGACAATTATCAATTAGACACAAAGGTAGTGAAAGGTGATCGTTCTAAAGACCAATTTGGTAATACTGTAACAGAACAATCTTATTATCGTACAGGTGGTGATGTAAAAGTTATCACTCGTGATGAAATTGAAAAACGTCATTATGCTGATTTAACAGAAGCCATCAAACGTATCCCTGGTATTACATTCCATAACCCAGGATACCGTGGTGGGGAATATGGGTTCCAGTTTTTCAATAACGGTATTTCTATTAATGGAGACACTCGTGTCATTATTATGGTGGATGGTCGCCGTGTAGATAACTCTACAAGTACTCGTATTGCAAGTAGCAGTGAGTCAGGTAGTAAGTCTACAGGAGTAAATCTTGACCAAGTTATCAATATTAATGCAGTAGATAAAATCGAAGTAATTAAAGGTCCAGGAGCCTCTGTATATGGTTCTGATGCTACTGGTGGTGTTATCAATATCATTACAAGAAAAGGCAATGCAATTAATCAAGGGACTGTCGACGTTTCCACAGGAACATGGGGGAAACATAATTATGATATAGCCTATTCTGGAAGTGTAGGTAATGACAACTCTTTACACTATTATGTAGGCTTACATCGAGTGATGTCTGGAGATACAAAATATCGTGATGGATATACCGGAGGTATTGGAATATTGGGTGGCTCTCGTTTTGATGAGCGAAGCGCTAATGTACGACTTGATAAGGATTTTAGTGATACAGAACGTTTAACTGTATCTATTAATCATCAACAAGGTAAAGATGGATACCCGATTACTACACCAAATCAAAAGTATTGGAACCAAAAAGATTGGAATCGAATTATATTTAAAGCAGCTGTTGGTGAACGGGATGAAGATGGCAAGTTAGTCTTAAATGAAGAGTATTCAGGGGACTATGAGTACGAAAATAAATATAAAGTTGTGCAAAATGAAAAAGGAAATCCTGCCTACCATAATTTATTTGCCCTAGATGGATTTGGTTACAATTCATATAGTAAATATAAAAATAATGATGTGGATGTAAAATACACTTTCGATCGTCAATCTGACATGGAAAGCTTTGTTCGTTTCTATCATCAAAGTCATCAATATTTAAGTAGTGATAAATATGCTTGGGTATTACATGATGATGGAATGAGTAATAAGGCATTCAATTTAACGGGAGATCAATTTACAAAGGATTTCCCAGATGGGGCTAAAGATGGAGCTTTATTAGATGCATGGATTGAAAAAAATTTAGCCCCATTCCCTGGCGGTAGTAAAGCAGCCTTGGAAGAATGGGTAGCTAAAACGGGTGGAAAAGCACAAGATCCAAGACATTATTATGATGAAAGAAAGCGTGGGATTCAATTACAACTGGCACGTTCTATAGGTAAACATGATATCATCATGAATGTTTCCTACGATAAAGATCAAAATGATTATGTAGATCAAGTACGGAAAAGAAAAACATCTGTAAAACGTAATTCTTTATATGGTTATGTACAAGATAAAATTCATGTAAATGATAATTTTGATGTGACACCAGCTGTACGATTTGCTAAATATAGTGATTACACAACAGAAACGGGAAAATCGTTAGGTGGCGATCCACATGTAGTGACACCTTCCTTAAATCTACAATACCAACTGCATGATGGTAGCACAGTGTATGCTGGTTGGACAAAAGTTCTTCGTCCATTACGTAGTGGTGATTATGTTTCAGCCTATGATGGAACAAAAACAAACTTAAAGGATGAAAAAGGAAATGTATATACAGTAGGCTATCAAAAAATATTTAACAAGAAAACCACTGTAGGTGTAAACTATAGTCTTACTGACATGACAAATGCTATTGCTAGCTTTGAAATAAGAACTCCGAGGGGGTTTGAAAGTGTTCCAGTGAACGCAAATCAAAAGAAAACATCTTTTAATCTTACAGTAGATCATAAGCTTAATAAAAACTGGACTGTTGGTGTGGCATATAGTCATTTAAAAGATAGATGGTCTGCAAAACCAGGTTATGTAGTAAATCCAGCATGGGACTATAATAACTCTGGTGATATTAACACAGGTATTAACAAATTGCGTCCTGCAAATCATTACACACTCAATGTGAATTATGATGCGGGCAAAGTATCTTCTGGATTGTTAGTAAACTATTACACAGGCTCTAATATAGAAGCCTTTACATCGAAACGCTTTGTAGTAGTAGATTGGAATTTAAACTATGAGGTTACTAAGGATTTAACAACATATGTTGCAGTGACAAACTTAACGAACGAAGCATACGAAACTACTAGCTATGGTAATTATGGGCCAGGAAGTTCCGCAATGCCAGCTCGTCAAGCTATGATTGGTGCTAAATACAAATTCTAATATAATTTTAGAAAGGTCTACAAATTGTAGACCTTTCGTTTAGGTGAATAAATGAAAAAGTTATATATAACTGGATGTATGTTAGCTATCATATTAGGATTATACAGTGCACATCTACATGGTATGGAAGAATTTATTCCTATGCCTGATTATGTGGAAAGTACTGTTGTTTCCCAGGAAGTAGGACCTCGTACGGTAAATCAATTAACGAGCAAAGGAACGGATCAAGTGATTACCTATGAAGGGGAACCACGACGTATCATGGGGGTTTGGCAATGTTCAGTAGAAACTTTACTTGCTTTAGGTGTAGGTGATCGTATGATTGCAGCTATAGGGGTGCCAGATAGCAAATATATAGCAGAAGAATATCGTGATGCTTACGAAAAGATTCCCTATAAAAGCATGGAAATTCCAGATGTAGAAACTACCTTATTATGGGAGCCAGACTTGCTTGTAGGCTGGTATTCTACCTTTCAGAAGAATAATTGGAAGAGTACAGATTTTTGGGCACAACGTGGGATTGATAGCTATATTTCAAGAGCATCCTATAAAAAATCTAAGAGAACAGTAGAGGGAGAATATCAATATATTCTTGATCTAGGTGCTATTGTTAATAGACAAGAACGCGCACAGGCACTGGTGAATCGAACGAAACGTGCAGTGGCAGAAGCAAGGGCTTATGGAGAAGCACAGCATACGAAAGATACGGTTCTGATACTCGAAAATTCGGGACGCCAGTATCGTGTGTATGATAAGGAAACATTAGCAGGAAATATGCTAGAAGAAATAGGGGGTCATCTTATTTCTGAGGCAGGACAGACAATCAATGCAGAAGAATTGATTCATTTAAATCCATCAGTTATCTTTTTAGTGCTAGTAGAAGAGGATTATGAACGGCAAGATGAACTTATAGACAATCTATACAAGAATCCTACATTACAACATGTGGATGCTATACGTAATCATCGAGTACATGGGGTTCCATTATTTATGGTATACAGCGCAGGCACTCGAGTTCATGATGGATTGAATCTTATGATTCACGGATTGTATCCTAATTTTACAGGAGGTATTCATGAGTAATCGAACACATACGCTTACAGTGGTGGGTGTAGGAATTATACTCATAGCCCTATTGATTGCGGGTATGGCATGGTCTTTATTTTTAGGAACTGTTCATATTCCAGCAAATACATTGTGGCAAGTGGTAGCATCAAAATTTGTCGATACCATTACGATTGAGGATCCACGACAAGGGGCTTTGAATGATATTGTATGGATGTTGCGTATGCCACGGGTTGTCTTAGCGGCTCTAGTAGGTGCGGGGCTTGCTGTTAGTGGTGTTATTATGCAAGCCATTGTTAAAAATCCACTGGCAGATCCATATATTCTAGGTATTTCATCAGGTGCATCTACAGGTGCTACAGTAGCCATTTTAATGGGTGTGGGCATTGCCTTTGGTGAAGAATACGTAGGTATTATGGCTTTCATAGGCGCTATGGTTATATCGTTTGGTGTACTTATTATTGCCAATATGGGTGGCCGTGCTAATGCGATTAAATTGTTGTTAGCCGGGATGGCCTTGAGCGCCGTTTGCAGTGCCTTTACGAGTATTATTGTATACTTTGCAAACGATAAAGAAGGGATTCAAAACGTAACCTTCTGGATGATGGGTAGTCTGGCAGGGGCTAATTGGGATTTGATTGGCATTATGCTACTTGTTATTCTAGTACCAATTGTCTTCTTCTGGTCCCAAACACGCATTTTGAACTTGATGTTACTAGGTGATGAAGTAGCCATTACCCTAGGTATAGATCTTCACAGATATCGTCAATTATACCTTGTGATGAGCTCGATTATGATAGGCTTTGCCGTGTATGCAGCAGGGATTATTGGATTCGTTGGGTTGCTCATTCCTCATATCGTACGTCAAGCGTTGGGCACAAATCATAAAGGTTTAATTCCTATATCTGCCTTAGGAGGCGCTTTATTACTAGTAGTGGCAGATACACTCAGTAGAACGCTCATTCCTCATACGGAATTACCGATTGGTATCTTAATTTCTGTGATCGGTGCGCCAGCTTTTGTATACTTAATGATTAAGCAAACCTATGCGTTTGGAGGTAATTAATGAATTTACAAGTAAAACAAGTTGCCTTTGGCATTGGACAAACGCAAATCTTACAAGGTATAGATTTAGACGTACAAGATCGTGAAATTGTAGGTTTAATTGGTCCCAATGGTAGTGGTAAAAGTACATTGTTAAAATGTATCTATCGTACATTACATCCTAATGCAGGACAAATTATGTTGAATGGCCGTGCCTTAGATGAACTTTCATTTCGTGAAAGTGCTTTGCAAATGGCGGTAGTGGCACAACATAATCAATACCAATTTGACTTTTCAGTGATGGATATTGTACTTATGGGGCGTATGCCTCATAAAAAATTACTTGAAGGAGATACGCCGGGGGACTATACTATAGCTAGACGGGCTTTAGCACAGGTAGGTATGGATCATATGGAAACACGTAGTTTCTTGAGCCTTTCAGGGGGAGAGCAACAGCGTGTGATTTTGGCCAGAGCCTTAACACAAGAAAGCCCATGTTTGATTTTGGATGAACCAACGAATCATTTGGATATCAAGTACCAATTGGAAATGTTGGAAATCGTTCGTGATGCGGGTGTAACTGTATTGATGGCTGTTCATGATTTAAACTTGGCATCCCAATTCTGTCATCGTTTAGTAGCCTTGGAAAAAGGACGAGTGGTTGGCACAGGGACGCCAAAAGAGTTGCTGACACCAGAGTTTATTCAAAATCTATATGGTGTACATAGTCGCATCGTAGAAGGTCCGACAGAAGATTCTATTCATATTATTTTTACGGAAACAGTGAAATAAGTATTTATGTATAAGGAGGTATCACATGGAATTATTTGAATTATTTATTAAAGGTGGATATGTAATGTATCCATTGTTACTTTGTTCTTTCATTGCTGTGATTATTTTTGTAGAACGGTTACGTTTTTATCGATCTATGCTAGATGATGTGAATGCGTTGCGTGAAACAATCATTCCTCTAGTACAACAAAGCAATTGGAAGGGCTTACAAGCCTTAAAAGAAACAAGCAAAGGGATGGCAACACATGTCATTGCAGAAGCAGCTCGTGGTGGCAATAATAAAGAACAACAAGAAAAATTGTTGGAAGCAGCAGCCATTAGTGAATCTGCAAAATTACGTCAATATTTAAACTACATCGAATCTATCGTAACAATGGCTCCTTTGTTGGGTTTGTTGGGTACAGTAACAGGCATGATTGGTTCTTTCAGCGTATTATCTATTTCTGAAGGACAACCATTTGCCATTACTGGTGGTGTAGGGGAAGCCTTGATTGCTACAGCCACAGGCTTGATCGTGGCGATTATTGCTTTGATTTTACATACATACTTAGTGCAACAACAAGATATTTTGATTAGCCAAATCGAAGATGCAAGTGCTATGTATATGGCGGAATTGGCAGGTGACAACCATGCGGCTTAGATCCTTACGGACTACGTCTAAACCGAAACTCATGATTATTCCAATGATTGATATCATCTTCTTTTTATTGGTATTTTTCATGATGAGTATGTTGACAATGGTCGTACAAAAATCTGTGCCAATTCAATTACCACAAGCGGTGGCATCGAAAGTGGACTTGCAACGTAAAATTCCAATTACTGTAACAAGTAACGGACAAATCTATGTGGAAGCACAACCGGTGACGCTTGACCAAATGATTCGTTACTTGCAAGCAGAAAAAGCGAAAGGCGATGATATGGTCGTTATCTTGCGTGGTGATGCGAAGGCTGAATATGGCGCATTTGTCACTGTTTTAGACACATTGAAACAAATGGGTATCGTGAAAGTATCCATTGCGACAGATAGTAAATAAGGAGGCACTATGGATAGACGATGGCGTATACCCGCAGTGATATCCGGACTGACAAATATAGGTCTTGTAGTACTTCTAGGCGTATTGGGTCATATCCAAACACCGACACCAGAATCGGATGAAATTGTAGAGGTGCAGTTGGTCCATGAGGACAAAGGTAGTGTAGGGCAACCAAGTGCAGGACCAGCAATTACAGCACCTCATACTGAAAAACGTGAAATTCCACCACCGATTACGAATTTAGCCGATGCAGAAGCGGTTTTAGAACAAGTGAAAGCGGAACCACCTAAGAGTGTATCTATTGTCGCACCACCCTCAGCACTTCCAGGAAATCCTGGAAGCGGTGGAGAAGGTACGGAACCTAGCGATGGAAATGGTGATGGTAACGGAACTGGCGACGGTGAAAGCACTGGAGAGGGTAACGGGGTAGATGGCAACGATGATGGGGTGATTGTTGATGCTGGTAGTTTATCTTTGGTCAGTGATGTAGAAGCACCGTACCCTCCTAAAATGCTCCGCCAAGGTAAAACAGGCACTGTAGTTGTTCAATTAGTGGTAGAAAAAGATGGATCGGTTAGCTCCGTAGATATTATCGGCGGCAGCGGACAACCTGAATTTGAAAGAGCCGTTATGCAAGTAGCATATCAGTGGACTTTCGTACCAGCCACTAGAAACGGACGACCAGTTCGAGCCTATGCAACGAGAACCTATCGGTTTGCATTATAAACTTAAATAGATGCATTCATGCATTGGCATAGATGCGGTACATAGCGCCATATGCTTCTGACTACGTGTAGTTAGAATTGTATGGCGTTTTGTGTTCCTAACAGAAAGGTATATAGGTTTTCGTAAGAAAAGGTGAGGCTCTTTTAGAAATAAACTACTAGCCTATCAATTGAAAAAGGTATATACTATGCCATGATATACAATGTAAAGGAGGCGTTAGTATGGAAGTTGTTAGTCAAGAGGTAAAAAGTCGTTTTTTACGCTTGCAAATGAATTCTTTGATTGGTGTATGGATTGGATATGCAGCCTATTACTTAGTGCGTAGTAATTTCAATTTAGCGTTGCCGTATTTATCTGGTGAGCTAGATTTAAGTAAAACGCAATTAGGCTTATTATCTAGCTGTCTATTGATTACATATGGACTTAGCAAAGGATTCATGTCTGTGTTGGCAGATAAAGCAAATCCGAAGTATTTTATGGCTATCGGTTTGACTTTATGCGTCATCTTAAATGTATTGATGGGATTCACCACACATTATTCCTTATTTATCGGACTCGTTATTTTATTAGGTTTATTCCAAGGGATGGGTGTTGGACCTTCAATTATTACGGTAGGCTATTGGTTTCCTAGATCTCAGCGGGGTCGTGCTAGTACGATTTGGAATATGTCCCACAATTTAGGCGGAGGCATTGTAGCACCTATCGTGGGTGTAGCGATTGGCTATTTAGGAACAGAGCATTGGCGAATCGGTACATTTGCAGTACCAGCTATCTTGGCCGCTATTTGTGTCTTATTAGTCTTGTATTTTGTTCGTAAGCGACCAACCGAAGAAGGATTGCCAACTGTAGAGGAAGTATTCCAAGAGGAAGCGGCAGGACAAAAATCTGCTAAAATGGCAGCGGACAAACCAGAGAATATGAATGCATTCCAAGTATTCTACAACTTTGTATTTAAAAATCCAAACTCTTGGTATTTGGTATTAATCGACGTATTCGTATACATGGTACGCTTTGGCATGATTACTTGGATTCCTTTATACTTACTGAAAGTAAAAGGTTTTACGAAAACAGAGATGAGTGTAGCGTACATGTTGTTTGAATGGGCTGCTATTCCATCTACTATCTTGGCAGGCTACTTAGTAGATAAATACTTCAAAGGTCGCATTATGCAATTACCAATCTATTGCTTAGTGGTAATCTTTGCTTGTGTGATTGGGTATATGAACTCTGATAGTATTTTGTGGGCCACTGTATTTGCTTGTATTACAGGCTGCTTGATTTACATTCCACAATCTATGATTCCAGTACAGGCAATGGAAGTCATTCCAACCTTTGCCTTAGGATCTGCCGTGGGCTTGCGTGGTTTTATGAGTTACCTTGTGGGTAGTTCCTTAGGAACAACACTCTTTGGTTTCGTTGTAGACCATTGGGGCTGGGACATGGGTTTCTACACATTGCTAGTGGGTGTAGTCCTTTGTATGTTCTCTTGCTACTTATCTAATAGAGGAGTACAAAAAATCTATGCGGCTGCTGATAAAGCATAAACAGATATTTCAATGCTAATAAAAGAATAGACATTAGTAGAATATGCTAGTGAAAGTTACGAAGGAAAGCCTAAAAGTAGGCTTTCCTTTATTGCATGTATGGTAGTTGTATTGAAATTTGAGTGTGCACAGTATGAAAGTATACAGATTTATATCATCGATGATAGGAGAATAAAAAAACATGCTGTGGTAGAAACGGTAGTAAAAGTTTGCATCCCATGACATAAAATCATTATTTTGATTAAGAATTTGGAGTCCATGACATAAAACTATTATTGTTATGAAAAATATGTACTTCATGACATAAAATAAACAAAATTGAAGAAAATTTGGTATAGAATCCATAAAACTATGACAGGAACTTATGGAGTGTACTGAAAATAAAGTTATATTTAGTGTCGAAAAATCTCCCACAATATGGTATGCTAATTTATATATGATTATTATTCAATAACAATAAAGGTGGATGCATATGAGTGAATTAGTTGGTTTGATTTTAGCGGCCGGTAAAGGGACGCGTATGAAATCTAAACTTCCAAAGGTATTGCACAAAGTAGCTGGTAAAGCTATGGTGGAACGTGTATTAGAAGCGGCTCAATCTATAGGGGCGAAGCGCAATGTGGTTATCGTTGGTTTTGGTGGCGATGATGTGAAAGCCTACTTAGGTGACCGTGCGGAATACGTCACACAATTAGAGCAAAAAGGCACAGGTCATGCGGTACAACAAGCAGAATCTGTATTGGGCAACCATGATGGTCTCATCTTGTTGTTGTGCGGTGATACACCATTGGTAACGCAAGAAACATTGGAACAATTGTTGGCGCACCACAAAGAAACAGGGGCGGCAGCCACAGTATTAACAGCCTACATGGACAACCCATATGGGTATGGCCGTATCATTCGTAATGATGCTAAGTCTGTAGAACGCATCGTAGAAGAAAAAGATGGCAAACTAGATGAATTAAAAGTGCACGAAGTAAACACAGGCATGTACATTTTTGACTCTAAAGAATTATGGCCTTGTTTAGAGCAACTTTCAGATGACAATGCACAAGGTGAGCTATACATTACAGACGTGGTGAGCATCCTTGTACGAGCTGGCAAAACGGTAAGTGCATATATGACTATGGATAGTGATGAGTCCTTAGGGGTAAACAGCCGTTTGCAGTTGGCACAAGCAGAGTTAATTTTGCGCAATCGCACCAACTTAGCGCTCATGGAAGCTGGCGTGACTCTAGTGGACCCTCATAGTACATATATTGCTCCAGAAGTGGTGGTTGGACCAGATACCATTATTTATCCGAATACAACGCTAGAAGGCAATACGGTGGTAGGAACGAATAATATATTGGGGCCAAATACACGCTTGTCCAACGTAACAGTAGGAGATAATAACCATATCCATGATTCCTATGCACATGATTGCGAAATCAAGAACGATACGGTGATTGGTCCATTTGTTCATTTGCGTCCAGATACAGTGTTGTCTGACAAAGTGAAAATTGGTAACTTTGTAGAAGTGAAAAATAGCGTGGTAGGGGTAGGTACCAAACTTCCTCACTTATCTTACATCGGTGATAGTGATGTAGGATCGAAGGTGAATATTGGTTGCGGAACTATCACGGTGAACTACGATGGTAAAAAGAAACATCGAACTATCATTGAGGATGGCGTATTTGTGGGTTGTAACTCTAATTTAGTAGCGCCTGTAACGATTGGTAGTGAAAGTTATGTGGCTGCAGGTTCCACTATAACGAAGAATGTGCCAAACCGTGGATTAGCATTCGGACGGGCTCGCCAAGTGGTCAAAGAGAACTGGGTAACAGATGATACTTTCAAGAAATAACAATGTGTAAAAAAAATGATAAAATAGTTTACACAAAATTGAGAAAATGAAGTACAATATACATAGAGCCTTTGTGCATCAAATTGTAAGTCAATTGTTTTAGAGGAGTAATGACATGACATTAGAAGATGGTAAACGACTCAAAATTTTTACAGGTAATGCAAATCCAGCATTAGCCAAAGAAATTTGTGATTATTTGGACCTTCCAATAGGAGAAGCCTTTGTAGGTCGCTTCAATAATGGTGAAGTACAAGTCATGATTGATGAAAGTGTACGTGGTAAAGACGTATTTATCGTACAACCAACTAGCTATCCAGTGAATGATAATGTAGTTGAGTTGTTCATCATGGCAGATGCTTTGAAACGTGCATCAGCTCGTCATATCACAGCCGTTGTACCATATTATGGATATGCTCGCCAAGATAGAAAAACTCGTGGTAGAGAACCAATTACAGCAAAATTAATGGCAGACTTATTACAAACTGCTGGTGTGACTCGCCTTGTAACTGTAGATCTTCATGCAGGTCAAATTCAAGGGTTCTTTGATGTGCCAGTAGACCATTTAATGGGGGCTTCCATTATTGCAAACTATATTAATGAAAAGAAAATGGAAGATGTCATCGTTGTATCTCCAGACCTTGGTGGTGTAACGCGTGCCCGCGATTTAGCGGACCGTATTGGTGCACCAATTGCAATTATCGAGAAAAAACGTCCACAACCAGGTGTTGCGAAAGTAATGAACTTAATTGGTGATGTACAAGGTAAAAACTGTATCATTATTGACGATATTGTAGATACAGCAGGATCGCTTGTAGAAGGGGCGAAAGCATTACAAGAATTTGGCGCTAAATCTGTAACCGCTTGTGTGACACATGCAGTATTAACAGATCCAGCTTGCGAACGTATTGCTAACTCCAACATTAAAGAGTTAATTGTAACAAATACAATTGATATTCCAGAAGAACGTCGATTACCTAATATTACAGTACTGTCTGTAGCTCCTTTATTGGGAGATGCGATTTTACGTATTTTCCGAGAAGAGTCTGTAAGCTCTTTGTTTGATAAATAAGATGAAGTTAATAGTTGGACTTGGAAATCCAGGTAGGGACTATGAGGGAACTCGTCATAATATCGGATTCATGGTAGTGGATGCTATTGCTGATGGCGTGAGTCATACACCATGGAGAGAAGATTATAAAGCGGAACTCTGTTCATGCACGATAGCGGGCGAAAAAGTATTGTTGGTAAAACCGCAAACATTTATGAACCTTAGTGGTGAGTCTGTAGGTCCTTTAATGCGATATTATAAGCTTACACCTGAGGATGTTTATGTCATATATGATGATATGGACTTACCAGTTGGGAAGATTAGAATTCGACCAAATGGAAGTGCAGGTGGACACAATGGGATCAAGTCTATGATTAGTCATTTAGGAACGGATGGTTTTCCACATTTTCGTTTTGGTATTGGTCGACCTTTGCCGGAGTGGACCGTGGTAGATCATGTATTATCACGATTCCCAGAAGAACAACAGGATACAGTAAAGAAGGGTGTTAAGGCTATGATGAAAGCTGTTCTTGGTTGTGTAGAAGTAGGTATCGATAAAGGAATGAATCTATATAATCCTAAAAAAGGACGGCCTCGTTAAAAAAATCAGAAACAACCAAAATAGAGCACTTGCTCTATTTTGGCTTTTCTTTTGCATATACTGTGTATATGAAAGTGATTTTGATTAATCCTTGCATGACTTTTGAATTGATGAAGGAATTCAATCAAATAAATTCACTATATATGTTTTTTCATCTTGAAATTATGAAAATAAAAGTATATACTAAATCTAGAGCAGTATAATTAGTATTTAATGTGAATCGTCTTTATTTTTACTTATTGTGAGGGAGGCATTATCATGAAAGGTAATAATTGGGGCGGCAAGCGGGCTGGTGCAGGTCGCAAAAAATCCTTATTTGAACGTAAAGGACGTACATTTCGTTTGACTGATGCTGAATTTTTAGAAGTTAAACCATTAGTGGACGCAGTACGACGTCGTACTGAAGAAGCAATGTTGGCTACATTGGCATCTAAAAGTAGAAAATAATTGTATGTTCAATACTATCGGTTTTAATTAGCGTAAACGCTTTTGATTACAAGTTAGTATGGAAAATCGGCCCCTTTTGGGGGTCGATTTTTTTAATATATTTTATTCTATAGAATAAGCTTGACAATATCGAAAAAAATCGTTATAATATTACCTAACATAGCAATATAGGCTGATGCTAATTAAGATATGTATGCAAATGGATGCTTATTGTAAACATTCTTATGACGGACTATTAGCTATGGTGGTTAAACCCGACCACGGAAGGATCCAATTTTGGAAATGAATTCAAATAATTACTACACAAATGGAGGTTAGCAATGAGCTTAATTAAAAGTTTATCCAACCGCTTGTCTGTGCTAGGATATAGTGGTTACGAAATTTCACAAATTATCAATAGTGCAACGGGCGGTCAAGACATCAATGCTTTGACTAGTCAAGATTTACACCAAGTGGCAAATACAATGGAACACTATGTACAAGCAGGTTCCCAATACGTTGCGGAATATAGTAAATAATCAAAAACTGTTACAGTTTGTAAGGAATTACAAATTGTAACAGTTTTTTGTTTCTTATAAAGCTAGAAGATAGTATATATAAAGTATATTACATATAAACTTTATAATCATACAGTGTATGATATCCTTATGTAATATGGTGGAAATCTACAATTAGATGGTATTAGAATACCTTGAATCGATGTACAGAGTAAGGTAGAATACTAAATAGAGTATGTAGATCTATAAATTTAATAATATTGTAAAAGAATCAACAGTAAATATATGAAACAAAGGTTAAATCAAAATCGACTTCCTTTTGTGGAGTCTTTAGAACAATATAAAAAACAACATATGGTGCCTTTTCATACGCCTGGTCACAAGATTGGTAAGGGAGCTCCTGCATTACTCACAGAGTGGATGGGAAAGGCCTTACCCTATGATTTAGGCTTAATGTATGCTATCGATGATTATCATGAGCCAGAGCGTGAATTGCTGGAAGCACAACAACTGGCAGCACAGGCCTTTGGAGCCGATCATACATGGTTTTCTATTAATGGAACATCTGGTGCGATTCAAATGATGATTATGAGTGCAGTGAAAGAAGGAGAATCCATCATCATTCCTAGAGAGGCTCACTGTTCTGTTCATAATAGCTTAGTATTGAGTGGAGCTAAACCTATCTATATGAAAGGGCGCTTTCATCCGCGCTGGGGCATACCAGTAGGGGTTACAGCGGAGGAGGCCATCGCTACGATGGATGCACACCCAGAGGCAAAGGCTATATTGCTAGTACATCCTAATTATTATGGAGTGGGCATAGATGTAAAACGAATTGCAGAGGTAGCTCATGAAAGACATATGCTAGTGTTAGTGGATGAGGCTCATGGACCACATCTTGAGCCATCTTTAGGAATGCCAGTGCCAGCTTTAGCGAGTGGTGCCGATTTAGTCGCTCAAAGTACACATAAGTTATTAGGCTCCTTAACACAGACCTCGATGCTCCATGGACAAGGGTCTCGTATTGATGTAGACCGTATTCAACGATTACAACAAATCTTGATGAGCACTAGTCCGAATTATATTTTCTTAGCATCTTTGGATATGGCGCGCCATCAATGGGTTACAGAGGGACAATCTCTCATGAAAGATACATTGGAGTTAGCTTGTACTTTGCGAAGGGCTCTGAATGAGATTCCTGGTATTGCTTCTCCTAGTGTTGAGGATATAGAAGGTGCTTTCAGTTTAGATGAAACTAAGATTATTATCGATGCAAAGAATCTTGGACTGACAGCACAAGAGTTAGAACGAGAGTTGCGAGCCCGTCATATTGAAGTGGAACTCATGAAAGCCTACCATGTCTTGTTATTGATTACCATAGGTGATACGGATACATCTATACAACAGGTCATAGATGCAGTGCAGGATATTTCGGATCTATATAGACACAGGATTGAAAGTATTACTAACTCTATTGATTTTTATGCAAGTACAGTAGAAACATTACCCACACCAATCGTGGTACTTTCACCACGGCAAGCATTTTATACAGAGATGGAAGAAATCCCTCTACCACAAGCCCTAGGGAGAATTAGTGGGGAAACGATTACCTATTATCCACCGGGAATTCCTTGTCTAGGTGTAGGTGAGACTATAACGGAAGAAGTATTGGCATATATGAAACAGAAACAATGTGATGGGTATGTGCCGAATGGTGCTAGGGATCGCCAGTTGCAGACAATCCTCGTGTGTAAAGATAGAGAGATAGAGGTACGGTATTGATTGATAGAGTATACGAGAAGAATTGCGATATCATAAGGAGATTCATATGGGACAATTAATTATTATTGAAGGCGGCGACGGCAGTGGTAAGGCCACGCAGACGGCAAAATTATTGGAACGACTAAAAGCAGAAGGATACCCAGTACGGTCTGTAAGTTTTCCTAATTACGATAGTCCAGCAGCAGAACCAATTAAAATGTACTTGCGAGGAGACTTTGGAAAAGAGGCGAACTCAGTGAATGCCTATGTGGCTAGTACGCTCTATGCCATAGACCGATTTGCATCGTATCGCCAAGATTGGCAACGCTTTTACGAAGAAGGTGGCATCATTATTGCCGATCGGTATACTACATCGAATATGGTGCATCAAATGATAAAGTACACTGATAAAAAAGAACGAAATACGTTTTTACAATGGCTTGATCAATTAGAGTACGATTTATATGGGTTACCAAGACCTGATGCAGTGATTCTATTAGATATGCCACTATCGTTGTCCAAAGCCTTGTTAGCAGAACGCACAGGCAAAACCGGTGGCAATACGGGTGATATACATGAACAGGACGCCTCTCATTTGACGGCGGTTCATGATGCTTATGATATGTTGGTGAATGCCTATGATTGGCACCGTGTGCACTGCGAGAATGAAAGCAATCAGTTGCGCACTATTGATGACATTCATGAGGAAGTGTATGGTATTGCAAAACAATATATATGTAAAGGCTAGTCCCTAGCTAATGGAATGTGCCTATAGTATCATGGATAGTCTGTTATGGTATGATACATGTTCAAAAAAGGATATGATAGAAACACCACATGGAGTGCAAATATTTTGCCGAAACCATGGGGTGTTTCTTCTTTTATTCGTGTATTTATTGCCATAACATGCTATAATAAAGGGTAGTCTTATGAGGTAAAGGAGGATGTATGTCATTTTTTGAAACTGTACTTGGTCAACACCAAGTGAAAGAACAAATTACTACATTAATCCGAGATTCTGCTTTGCCCCATAGCTTACTGCTCTACGGAGAAACAGGTTTAGAGTCGACATCCATGGCCATTGCCATTGGGTCCCTATTAGTGGGACGTCAGATTTTTTCTCCTGATGAAGGACGAACTTTTTTATCTACTATAGAGCAACAACGCATTGAGTCTGGTGAAAGTGAGAGTGCAGTCAAAGATAAAGGATTGCCAATCTATATTGATCAAGGTCAAGCCTTTTGGATTCGCCCTATGAAAACACAGCTCAGTGTAGAACAATGGTATACCTTATTAGAGAAGTATATCAATGTATCTAGTGATACACCGCGGGTGGTTATCGTAGAAGGTTTTCAGACAGCCAATACTGTTTTAGCGAATGCGATGCTAAAAACGATTGAAGAACCACCACGGAATATGCATTTTATCATTGTCACTACCAATATTGACAATGTACTACCCACCATCGTGTCACGATGTATGCTCATTGGTATGCAACCAGTGCCAGAAGAGGAATTGGTGCAATCCTTAACTAAAGAAGGGTATACAGGAGATATTCGGCGTGCTGTGCGAAGTGCTCGTGGAAATCCCACATTAGCTCGTCAGTGGGCGCAGGCTGGTGGTATTAAAAGTTTAGAAAAGGCTATGGAAGTACTAGAATGCGTAGTAGAAAGAAGTCATTTCTTTACTACCTTAGCTCTATCCTTTGAGGGACTTTCAAAAGAAGTAGTACTCGATATACTGAGCTGGTTACGTGTGTTAGCAAGAGACATGTTAGCCTTGCGATATGGTACAGTGAGTGAAAAGATGATACTAAGTGAGTATCAATTCCGCATGCAAATGATTTTACCACGATGGTCATCAAAATCTTTGCAACGAATTGTGCCCATTACATTAGAAGCAGAACAGGCGTTGCGCCTTAATGTGCGCTTAGGCCTTGTTATAGATGGAGTTATATTAGCCTTAAGGGAGGCTGTGAAGGAGGATATATAGTGGTTACTATAGTAGGAGTACGCTTTAAAAAAGCTGGCAAAATCTACTACTTTAGCCCAGGGTTTGTAACCCTTACGACAGGAGATGGGGTCATAGTAGAAACCTCTCGTGGTTTGGAATTTGGGGAAGTCGTAATTGGACCACGGAAAGTATCGAAAGATAGCGTGGTGCAACCGCTGAAAGAAGTGACGCGTAAAGCCACGCCAAAAGATTTTAAACAAGTGGAGAAAAATAGAGAGCGAGAAGAAAAAGCTTTTGAGATTGGACTAGAAAAAATCGCTTATCGTGGATTGCCTATGAAATTAATCAATGTGGAATACACATTTGATATGAATAAAATTGTATTTTTCTTTACTGCAGAAGGTCGAATTGACTTCCGAGAATTAGTAAAAGATTTGGCCAATGTATTCCGTACGCGCATTGAATTGCGACAGGTTGGTGTGCGCGATGAAGCAAAAGTATTAAATGGAATTGGTGCTTGTGGACGTCCATTATGTTGTGCTAATTTCTTAGGCGATTTTGCGTCTGTATCTATTCGTATGGCGAAAGATCAAAATTTGAGCTTAAATCCAACAAAAATTTCTGGCATTTGTGGTCGCTTGATGTGTTGTTTGAACTATGAAAATGACTCCTACCTAAAAGGAGGAGACTTGTATTCGCAAAAAGTAAAACAACCAGCTCCTGTAGCAGAGCCACCTGGTATCGGTAAAGAAGTAGTCACCGATGAAGGGTTAGGAAAAGTTTTAAAAATTAATACTATGAAAAAGACAGTAAAAGTACAATTAGAAGCGGGACGAACTATCGACTTACATTGGTCGGAAGTGGCATTGCCGGATGAAGAGTAATATTACAATCACAGAATTATTACTAAGTGGGTTTCAGTTGTTTCAAGACGAAAAAGAGTTTAAGTTTTCTATTGATGCTATTTTGCTCGCTCATTTTGGAGAGGCAAAATCCAATAAGAACTATTTAGAATTAGGTACAGGCACAGGAGTGATTCCTCATGTATTGTACCATCGTGGAGCTCGTCATGTGGTGGGGGTAGATTGTAATTCCTCTGTGATTGAGTTAGCTCAGAAAAGTGTGATTCATAATGATATTGCAGATGCTGTATCTATGGAGGACCTAGATTACATGACCGATGCTGGCAAACCGTATTATGGTCAGTTTGATGGTATCTACATGAATCCGCCCTATTTTGAATCGAATAGTGGACTTCTATCACAAGAAGAAAGTATAGCATTAGCCTTACATGAACAACAACACTCTATGAAAGATAGATTGTTACAAGCTCAACGGTATTTAAAATTTGGCGGCACACTGTGGATGATTTATACAACCCCACGGTTAGAATCTTTACTGAGTGCTATAGAACAGACTCAATTTAGGGTAAAACGAATGCGCTTTGTTCATGGTAACCAAGATAAAGTGAGCAAGTTAGTATTATTAGAATTAAAATATGGTGGAAAACTAGGCATGATGGTGGAACCACCTTTGTATATTTACGAAGTGGATGGTTCCTATTCAAATGAGGTACAAGCATATTATGAGTAGTCATAAAGGGACATTATTTTTAATTCCCACACCCATTGGGAACTTAGAAGATATGACCTATCGGGCTGTGCGTACATTACAAGAAGTAGATGTGGTAGCAGCGGAAGATACACGTCATACAGGGGTATTATTACAACATTTTAATATTGTAAAGCCTATGATGTCCTATCACGAGCATAATAAGGTGGACAAAGGTATAGAACTGATTGGACGCCTATTAGAAGGTCAATCAGTAGGGCTTGTGAGTGATGCGGGGATGCCTGCTATTTCTGATCCCGGTGAAGATTTGGTGAAAGAGGCTATCGATGTGGGGATACCCATTGTTCCTTTACCAGGTGCGAATGCAGGTTTAACGGGGCTTATCGCATCGGGGCAAAACACGAAGGAATTTCACTTCATAGGGTTTCTGCCGAAACGAAAGCAGAATGTAAAAGAGGTGTTATCACGGATTGCTACCTATGAAGGAACGCTGATTTTCTATGAAGCTCCCCATCGTATAGAAGAAACTATCCAAAACTTATATGAAGGGCTGGGGAATCGCCCTATCACAGTAGGTCGTGAACTGACGAAAAAGTTTGAAACTTTTACACGAACTACCTTGCTAGCGTTACGAAATGATTTCGGTCAAATCGTAGAAAAAGGGGAATTTGTCCTCTTGGTGGGTGGCAAGGAGACTGTGACAGATGAAACGAAGGTGGAGGAAGTAGTGCTTTCACCACTAGAGGCAGCCTTAGCCTTAATCGAAGAAGGGGTGCCAAAAAAAGAGGCAGCCCGTCAAATTGCAAAAGAGCGTGGCCTTTCACGGCGCGATATATATAATGAAATTGAATGGTATAGTAAGGAGAGAACAGATGACTAAGAAGCCATATTATATTACGACACCAATTTATTATCCAAGTGCGAAATTACATATTGGGCATACATACTGTACGTCCATTGCTGATACAATTGCTCGTTTCAAACGCAGAGCTGGCTATGATGTGCGTTTCTTAACAGGCTCTGATGAACATGGCCAAAAGATCCAACGTATGGCGGAATCTATGGGGATTACTCCTTTAGAATATACAACGCAAATCGTTGATGGATTTAAACATTTGTGGGAAAAATTGAATATTTCTCATGATGATTTTATTAGAACTACAGATGAAAGACATATCAAATATTGCCAACATTTATTCCAAAAAGCATTCGATAATGGAGATATTTACAAATCTTCATACGAAGGTTTATACTGCGTACCATGCGAAACATTCTGGCCAGAATCTAAATTAGGTCCAGAAAAAACATGTCCTGATTGCGGTCGTCCATTAGAAGTAGTACAAGAAGAGAGTTATTTCTTCCGCATGAATAAATACGCTGATCAATGGTTCAAATTTATAGAAGAGAATCCTGATTTTATTCAACCAGAATCTCGTCGTAATGAGATGATTCAATTCGTGAAACAAGGCCTAGAAGATTTGGCAGTATCTCGTACTAGCTTTAACTGGGGCATTCCAGTACCATTTGATGAAAAACATGTTATGTACGTATGGTTTGATGCGTTGATTAACTATATTTCTGCTTTAAACCCATTGGATGAAAACAGTGATTTATTTGAAACGTACTGGCCTGCAGACTTGCACCTAGTAGGGAAAGAAATCGTTCGTTTCCATACGATCATTTGGCCGATTATGCTCATGAGTCTTGGCTTGCCATTGCCGAAAAAAGTATATGGTCATGGCTGGCTTGTAGTAGATGGTACAAAAATGAGTAAATCCTTAGGCAATGTGATCGACCCAATTCCATTGATTGATACTTACGGTTCTGATGCGTTGCGCTATTTCTTGGTGAATGAAGTGCATTTGGGCAATGACGGTAATTTTAGCTTGCCTAACTTTATTACGAAAATCAATGCAGACTTGTCCAATGACCTTGGCAACTTGTTGAATCGTACCGTAGCGATGATTGAAAAATATCATGGTGGTATTATTACAAAACATGCGCCAACAGAAGATGTTGACAAGGATTTAATTGCTTTAGCTGAGCAAACAGTAAAAGACTACGAACAATTGATGGAAGATATGCAGTACAACAAAGCCTTTAAAGCTGTGTGGGCTTTCATTGGTCGTACGAATAAATACATTGATGAAACGATGCCTTGGGTACTCGCAAAAGGGGCTAATGAAGGCGATGCAGAACGCTTAGAAGCTGTCATGTATCATTTGGCAGAATCCTTGCGTATTATCGCTGTCTTAGTGGATCCAGTGATTCCAACAGGGGCTCCTAAAATTTGGGAACAACTTGGTTTACAAGGGTTTGCACAAGCTATGCTAGATGATGTACGCACATTTGGGGCTCTTCCGACTGGTACAAAAGTAGTAAAAGGAGATCCAATCTACCCACGTTTTGAAATTCCTGAAATGGTAGAAGTGGCGCCAGAAGCTGCAGAAGAATCCACTGAGGAAGTGATAGATACTAGCAATATTCCACCGATTAAAGAGGCCATCGAATACGATGATTTTGCAAAACTAGATTTACGGGTAGCGAAAGTATTGACTTGCGAAGCTGTAAAAAAATCTAAAAAACTGTTGTTGTTTACCTTAGATTTAGGCATTGAAACACGCACCGTAGTGAGTGGTATCTCTCAATTCTACAAACCAGAAGACTTAATTGGCAAAAAAGTGATTTATTTGGCAAACTTAGCGCCGAAAAAAATCATGGGCCATATGTCAGAAGGTATGATTTTATCCGCTTCTAATGAAGAGGATCAATTAGAAGTAACCAATATTGAATCCTTAACTCCAGGAAGTGTGGTGAGATAATGCGATTGTTTGATACACATGCGCATATCAACGATGAACGATTTGATAATGATCGGGATCAGATGATTCAAGACTGTTTTGACCAAGGCGTAGAGTATATTATGTGCCCTGCTGTGGATCGTCAAACAGCAGAGTCTGCCATTGCTTTGGCTGAACAGTATGACCGTGTCTATGCAGCGGTAGGTGTGCATCCACATGAATCTAAAGATGCTACAGAAGAAGACTATGCATGGTTTAAACAAATGGCGTCCCATCCTAAAGTAAAAGCCATTGGCGAAATCGGTTTAGACTATTACTATGATTTTTCCGACAGAGATGTACAGGCGGAATCTTTTAAACGCCAATTAGCCATCGCGAGAGAAGTGGATTTACCGATTATTATCCACGATCGTGATGCGCACGGTGCCATTCGAGATATGTTAGTAGAACATGGGAAAGGCAATTATGGGGTCTTCCATTGTTTTTCTACAAGCCTAGATATGGCAAAAGAATTTATAAAAATGGGATATTACATCTCCTTTGCCGGACCTGTAGTATTTCCAAAATCTACGAATCTAAAAGAAGTGGCGAAACATATTCCATTGGATCGTTTGCTCATCGAAACAGATTCCCCTTATTTGACACCACCTCCTTTCAGAGGGCGTCGTAATGACCCATCCAAAACACAATTTGTGGCACAGGAAATTGCCCAATTACGTGGTATGGATATAGAAGAACTAGCTTCTATTGCCTTAGAGAATGGTAAGCGTTGTTTTGGTATTGAGTAATATAGAATGAGAAAGGCACTTTCACAGTAGCATATACGGAAAGTGCCTTTCTGTGTACATAGGAGACCTATGAAACGAGTAGCATTAATAGATTTAGGATCAAACTCAGTACGGTTTGTCATTTCAGAAATTACAGATTCAGGCAGTTATCGCTTGGTATATCAACAGAAGGAGTCCATTCGCCTCAGTGAGGGTATGTGGACTCATCAAATGTTGACAAAACCTGCTATGGAACGCGCCATTAAAACATTGAAAGCCTTGTCGCATATGGCAAAGGCTATGGGAGTTACAGAGATTCAAGGTATTGCTACAGCGGCTGTGCGATTGGCCACAAATGGTAATAGCTTTATTCGTCGTGTATATGCAGAAACAGGGATTTCTTTACGTGCCATTAGTGGAGAGGAAGAGGCATATTTAGGATTTTTAGGTGTTGTCAATACCATAGGATTAGATGATTTTATTGTATTTGACCTTGGTGGAGCTAGTATAGAAATTAGCTTAATTGAAAATCGACAATTAAAAAAATCTGTTAGCCTTCCTATGGGGGCTCTTGTGATGACAGGACAATTTAAATCGGGTCATGAGTTTACAAGTGCCGAATACGAAGCTATGGTGCGTTATATCCAAGAGGTATTGCATCGTGAAAGTTGGTTGAAACATGCCAAATTACCTCTTATTGGAATTGGAGGGACAGCCCGAAATATTGCCAAAATGGACCAACGGGAGAAAAATTATCCCATCCCTAAACTGCACAATTACAAGGTAAAAAAAGCGGGTATGGAGGCTTTGTTTCATCGGGTGAAAGAAACACCGTGGGAGGAACGGAAAAAGATTTCTGGGTTATCTGCGGAACGGGCCGATATCATCGTAGCAGGTATGGCCATTATTATAGAATTGATGGAGCATACAAGGGCATCGTCTATGATTGTCAGCGGTTGTGGCTTGCGGGAAGGGCTATTCTTTCAGTATTATGGAGCCAACTATTCAGCAGAGAAGTATGGGCTACCATGTCTTCAAAAAAATGGCGTTGTAGATGATATTGTGACCCACTCTACTTTAAATGTACTGCGTTCTTTCACGCCTCACGATGTGGACCATTCCTTATATATTGCGAAACTGGCAAAACAGATTTATAAACAATGGAAAGAACTAATGCCAGAAGGAGAGCGCTTAAAATTAATCTTGAAAGTAGCTTCTTTGCTCCATGATTTAGGAAAACAAATCAACTATTACAGCCATGCAAGACATAGTGCATATATGATTATTAATAGTAATCTCTATGGATTATCTCATCGAGAGCAATTACTCAGTGCTTTTATTGCATCCTATTCCCATGGAGCAAACAGTAAATTTATTAAGCAGTCTCCGTATCTCTCCGTACTAAAAGAAGGGGATCGAGAGATGATACAAAAATTGTCCTTTCCCTTAGCCTTAGCAGAAGCTTTTGAAGAAAGTCATGAACGTACCATACGTTCCTTTCAAACGTATATTACAGATAAACAAATAGATATGCATGTTGAGGTGAAAGAATTAAGCCATATTTCTATGATGGAGATGGCTATCGAAAAATTAAAAAAGCAGTGTAAGAAAGAATTTAAACGTGAATTAGTGATACATTGGAAAGTTCGTTAGGAGTGATACTATGAAAGACTTTGATAATCCAAAGTATTATTTTAATCGTGAATTGTCTTGGCTGAAGTTCAACCAACGAGTCTTGCAAGAATCTATCGACAGAAGTAATCCACTCATGGAAAAACTACGATTTCTGACCATTGGCAGCTCTAACCTAGATGAATTTTTTATGATTCGCGTATCTGGACTGCGTCATCAAGAGCAGAGTGACATTATTAAATACGATGCCGCCCATATGGATGCCAAAGCACAATTAAAAGCCATCAGTGAGGCTACAAAAAAATTAGTATCCTTGCAATATATGTACTTTCACGATATTCTAAAACGATTACAAAAAGAAGGTTTACACTTTATCAAAGTTAAAGATTTGAAAGAAAGTGAATTACATTGGTTATACCAATATTTTCGTACGCATATCTTTCCCGTCGTTACGCCACTAGCTGTGGATGCGAGCCATCCCTTTCCATTCTTGGTGAATAAAACATTAAACTCGGTGGTGAAGATTCACCCTATCCATGATAAGGATCAAGAGAAGATGGCTATTTTGCCAATTCCCTCTGTATTGAATCGAATTATTGAAGTACCGAATGATGTGCATCGTCACTTCGTTATGTTAGAAGATGTCATCAACTATTATTGTGAAGATTTCTTTGTGGGTCATCATATCGATTCCTTTACCACCTTCCGTGTCACACGTGATGCGGATTTAGACATCGAAGAAGAAGCAACGGATTTACTGCGGGAGATTGAAAAATCTCTTCGTCGGCGTCGTCGTGGTGAAGTGGTACGTGTGGAAGTATGTGAGCATTACGATCCACAGTTATTGGAATTTGTTTTGCAAGGATTGCAGGCAAAAAAAGAGGCCGTTTATATAGCAGAAGGAATCTTAGACGTAGCCTCCTTTGGCGAGTTTTGTAATTTACCTGGCTACGACCATTTGCGATATCCTGCTTTTACACGACGAGAACTTCCTTGCGTAACGGAGCGAGGGACTTCAGCTATCTTTGATTATATCCGCGAAAAAGATAGACTCTTGCACCATCCATTTGATTCTTTTTCCGTGGTGGAAGAGTTTGTGGCTAGAGCAGCTGTAGACCCTGATGTACTGGCTATCAAGCAAACCTTGTATCGTGTCAGTGGGGATTCTCCCATCGTAGCAGCGTTGGTGAAAGCAGCAGAGCTAGGCAAACAAGTTACCGTGTTGATGGAAGTTAAAGCTCGCTTTGATGAAGAAAATAATATTATTATGGCACGGCGTTTAGAAAAAGCTGGCTGTCATGTTATTTATGGCTTAAGAGGGCTTAAGACGCATTCCAAAATTACTATGGTGGTCCGTAAAGAAGGCGATGTACTACGCCGATATATGCATTTTGCTACAGGCAATTATAATGGGAAGACTGCTAAATATTATACAGACTGTGGCTTATTGACCTGTCGTGAGTCCTATGCAGATGATAGTTCCCTATTCTTTAATACCATCTCTGGATATGCAGAATCACAGCAGTGGCAGCATCTTATTGTAGCTCCATTGACTTTGCGATCGTCTTTAATGGATTTGATTGAGGGAGAAATTCATGCTGTAGAACAAGGTAAGGGCGGGCATATCATTGCAAAGATGAACTCTTTACTAGATAAAGAAATCATTGCTAAGTTATACGAAGCTTCTTGTAAGGGGGTCAAGATTGATCTCATCGTTCGTGGTATATGTACCCTTAGACCGGGGATTGAGGGGGTTAGTGACAATATTACTGTGCGATCCATTGTGGGGCGATTCTTAGAACATCATCGTATTTTATATTTTAAGAATCATAGCGAGAGTCCCTATTATATTTCTAGTGCTGATTGGATGCCACGGAATTTAAATGATCGAGTGGAATTAATGGTTCCTGTAGAAGATATGGCTTTACAGAAAGAATTACAACACATTTTAGAAGTTTACTTAGCGGATAATCAAAAAGCCCATGTCATGCGAGCTGATGGTTCTTATCGTAAGGTCATTGCTAAAGAAGATAAGGTATGTGCCCAACTTTCATTTCTGAATCCTAAGGATATGGAGACAACAGAAGGTATAGCCGCATTAGGCGTGTGGGAGCCAATTTTAGAATTTGACAGTACTGATCATGCTAAGTAAAGGCATAGGACTGGAAATACTTTGCAGCATATTAGATATAAGTATATACCATGTTTTAAAAGATTATGAAAGGTACTCAAAGGATGTCTATATGCGTGAAAATGTAGTGAATAAATAGTCCATGATAGCAGTAAAATAAGATATAATTGATGAAATTAGCTGTAAATAACACGATTCGTGAAATTTATGGCTAATTTTTTTAAATGTACTATGGACAAATTATGATTTTTAGGAATGGGGTATTACTAAAATGCGTATCATATCAATTTTGCATTATCAATAGAACAGGGCTATTTTAAAAATACAATATATACAACCTAATCATAGATTGTATGCTATATGATGCTTATGGATATAGTTATACACATACTTTCTGATGGGTGTCAGTTAAGGGTCTATTATATGTTAAAACTATAGATAATTCAGTAATTATCAAAATGAGAATATTTGAGCATAATTAATAGCTGAATTAATCAAAATAAAATGTCTTTATATAGTGGACTAAAAATGAAGAGAGAATTCATTTTTAAATAAATAATATACTAAAAAATGGCTTTAATGGGCGTTTTTGGAGCGTATGTTTGACTTTATCTATCCATCTATGGTAGAATGCCAACCATGGAGGTAATAGATGACAAATCAATTAATACAGAAAAAGCAAAAAGCAGTGCTTATGCTCACACTGTTACTAGTAGTCTTTGTTACAGTCTCAGGCTTTATGTGGAATCATGGATTCCAAACTACGAAGATAGAAACACGAACAGTAGAAGTGCCAGTAGTGGTACAATATGAACGAGTAGATACTTTACCAAAAGGTGAAGAAAAAGTTTTACAAGAGGGTACAGTAGGACTTGATGAAGTGGAAGAAGAAATTCACTATAAGCAAGGCGATGTGATAGACACAAAAGAATTACAACGTAAAACGATTACTCCAATGCAACCAAAAGTGGTTCAAGTTGGTACTCGAGAAGTAGAAGTCTCACGTTCTTATGATCGTGTGAGAGAAGTCATTACAATGGAGGCTACAGCATACTTGCCAACAGATGGTGGTGGAGATGGTATTACTGCCACAGGTATTCGTGCTCGTCATGGAGTAGTAGCTGTAGATCCTAATGTGATTCCTTTAGGAACACGAGTATATATACCTGGATATGGTGAGGCCATTGCTGCCGATACAGGTGGAGACATTGTTGGGAATCGTATTGATGTAGTGTTAGAAGACTATGGATCTGCCATGCAATTTGGACGACGCACAGTAGATGTGTATATCCTCTCTTCTTAGTCTATGTATCTATGGCGTTTTGTTTTTAACTTTATATTGATAGAAGAGCACGGCACATTCCTTCACAAACGGCACTACGTAATGTTTGTTCAGGAACATGCCGTGCTCTTCTGCATGTTTAGACTTTAAAAGTGAACGCCATAGATTACTACGTCTAATTGCGTTCGTCTCGGAGCAGCGTTATTTGGCAATTTTGGGCTATGTATGATTTGTTGTTAGATGTAGTATGATTTGTTAGAGCATGCCATAGGTTTCGATGTATGGTATAATAATAGAATACTATATTGTGGAGGAGCTTATGTTAAAACAGGTCTTGGTGGTTGAGGGAAAATCAGATATTCAACGGGTGCAACAAGCCTTAGAGGTGGAGTGTATTGCTACGGAAGGGTTTAATTTGCGTAAGCCTGTGCTCAGTCGGATTAAGGATGCCTATGAAAAGAGGGGTATCATTATTCTGACGGACCCAGATTATGCAGGTGAACGGATTCGTCGTTTTTTGACGAAGCGATTCCCTTTGGCTCAGCATGCCTTTGTACCACGTGAAGAAGCCTATGCCAATGATGATATTGGGATTGAGCAGGCAAGCCCTGAATCCATCCGTAAGGCCTTAGAAGTGCTTCATATAGAATCTATGGAATCTTCAGAGTTGTTTACGATGCAAGATTTAGTACAACATGATTTGAGTGGAGGTCCTAGTAGTGCTGCTATGAGGGCTCGTATTGGTGCTAAGCTGGGTATAGGCTATGGGAATGGGAAGCAGTTTTTGTATCGATTAAATCATTACGGTATCAGCCGTGAAGCATTTTTTGAGGCACTTTCAGAAGAAATACAGTAGGAGAATACATGATAGAATCAGTCATTGCAAGTCCAGAGGTTGTACATTATATATGTAAACGGTTTGGCATTCAAATGAGTAAAAAATTAGGGCAAAATTTTTTGATTAAGCGCACTGTGGTGGATAAGATTGTGCAGGCTGCGGAATTAGAAGTAGGCGATGCAGTGTTAGAGGTAGGTCCTGGGATTGGTACCTTAACGCAAGGTTTGGCACAAAGTGGGGCTAATGTTACCTCTGTAGAGCTAGATAGACGTTTGTTAGAGGTCTTAGACACGACCTTAGAGGCATACGATAATGTACGCATCATTCATGGGGATGTTTTAAAAGTCAATATCCCAGAATTAATGGATCATAAACCGTTCAAGGTAGTAGCGAATTTACCATACTATATTACGACACCAATTATTATGTCTTTACTGGAATCTAAATTACCTATTGAACGATTAGTGGTAATGGTGCAAAAAGAAGTGGCAGAGCGTATGATTGCTAAGCCAGGTACAAAAATGTATGGTGCTTTATCGGTGGCGGTGCAATATTACACAGACCCATATATTGTCATGGATGTGCCACCTAAGGCGTTTTTACCGGCTCCTGAGGTGACTAGTGCCGTGATTTGTTGCCCATTGCGCAGTGAACCACCTGTGAAAGTCCATAGTGAAGCGTATTTCTTCCGTGCTGTGAAAGCAGGTTTTGCACAACGCCGTAAAACGTTTAGTAATACGATGAAGACCACTGGATTGAGTAAAGAAGTCATCGAAGCTATTTTGGCAAAAGCTAATATTGATGGATCACGTCGTGGAGAGACATTTACATTAGATGAATTTGCTCTTATCGGCAATGCTTGGTATGAATTGGAGCAAAAGAATACATAAGTACAATATAAAAAAGGATTCTACAACAGAGATTGTAGAATCCTTTTTCGTTTAGGGTAGTATATGGAAACATTGATTAAATCAATTTTGCCATAAATGTGATTAAGAATGCGTTAGTAAAGTCGATGAGGAAGGCACCTACTAAGGATACGACTAACCATGCTTTTGGAGATGGGCCGTATTTAGAAGCCAAGGACAACATGTTTACTAAAGCATTTGGTGTAGCACCTAGACCGAAACCAATAGCACCAGCACCTAACATAACGGAATCGTAGTTGCGTTTGAACAACCAGTAGATTAAGTATGCGAAGATAGTAATCAACACCATTTGTGCAGCTAGGATTGCCATTAATGGTAATGCTAAATCTACTAATTGTGCTAATTTCAAGCTGTTGATTGCCATTGTAACGAAGATACTTAAGGAAACATTAGAAACAGCATCTAGTGCAGCACTGTTGATTGTAATATGACCAGTGAAGTCAGCATAATTTCGGATACATGCACCGACGATCATTGCCCCGATGTAAGCTGGTAATGGACCAAATACGGAAGATAGAAGGGCACTCACAAGTGTACCGAGACCAAGAGAAATACCTACGAAAGCAATGACATGCATCAAGGAATGTAAATCGAATAATTTACTTTCACTATCGGATTCATTAATATCAATACCGTCAGCTTCTAATAATTCAGGATGATCTACTGGAGTAGGGACATTGTGCATTTTGATGATACGGTCACCTACAGGAGCACCTAATAATGTACCAGCCACCATACCGAAGGTAGCGGCTGCGATAGCAGCGGAAGCCACGCCAGGGATACCTGTTAATTCTTCAAAGTGAGGACCGAAGGCACCAGCTGTACCAAGACCACCCATCATAGAAACGGAACCAGCCATAATACCAAAGATTGGTTCAATACCCATAGCTTTCGCAATTAAGATGCCAGCGCCATTTTGGAAGACAATCCAGATAGTACACACAATCCAGAAGAAGATAATAGCGACGCCACCTTTTTTAAGTACGTTTAGACTTGCCATAAGACCGATAGTGGTAAAGAAAGCTAGCATTAAGAATGATTGTAAAGCACCATCGAAGGTAATGTTTACGATTTTATAATAGGATAAGAATGCACATAAGAATGCAAATGGTAAACCACCTACGGCTGGTGCAGGCATGCTCACACGCTGTAAGAATGGAGAATGTTTTTTGATAAATTCCCCTAAATACAATGTGACAATAGCTAATGCCACCGTTTGAATCATGGACAGTTTTAATGTCCAGATTCCATTGACTAGACTCAAGTCGATAAGACCTTTCATAGTACAACCCCCTTTGGAATAAGAAGCACATTAGATAAAACTTATGCCTTTATCATAGCATGAAATAGGGGGCTTCGTCATAGTGATTTTTGGCACTATAGTGCTTTGTATGCGCTCTTTTCATAGATTCTAAATGTAATAAAAAATAGATTAATTGTAAACAATGATGCTATAAATTCTATAGAATGTAGAGAAATGAGTAGATAGTGGCATATAGATAATAATGCATGATGTATACATACCAATATTATAATGAAAAAAAATCATAAAATTAATGCAAAAAAAGTATAATAATAAAAGGAAATATGATGAATAATTCTATTACTATATGTCAAACTTATGAAAAATAACTGATAAGTTTAGCGAAGTGTGGTACTATAATAAGGATAGATTTACATCGCTATTTTAATTTTTATGTATTAAGTAAAGTTACTGACACGTGAGGTTAATGTGAAACGAATTATTTTAGGTATACTAGGGCTAATTGTGGTCATCGGTATATATTTAGGAATACAGTATCAGCGATCTTGGGATTACAAAGCTGTAGGTGTACCAGTTTTAAATTATCATCGAATCGATACAGGTATACGTCATTCTTTGGTGGTTCCCCCAGAAGAGTTTAAGAAACAAATGCAATATCTCCATGATGAGGGATATCATACAATTACTATGGATGAGTTATATGATTACATGACAAAGGGAACGGAATTACCTGATAAACCAGTTCTCATTACATTTGATGATGGCTATATTGATAACTATAAGTACGCATTCCCTATTTTAAAAGAATACAATATGAAAGCTACCTTGTTTATGATTACTAGTGCATTTGGTGAAAGTCGCTTTGTCAATGTAGAACAGTTGAAAGAAATGCAAGCTAATGGAATCGATATCCAAAGCCATACGGTGAATCATAAAGACTTGCGAAGTATGTCCCTAGACCAAGCACGTGATGAATTGATTGGCTCAAAAGCGGTGTTAGAAGATCGTATGAAGCATCCTGTTCGTTACATTGCGTATCCAGGTGGGTTTTCCAATAAAGATATAGATAGGATAGCAGAAGAAAGTGGGTATCGTATGGCTTTTACAGTACAAGCAGGGAATGTAGAGCCAGGACAGAATCTATTTAATTTGCCACGACAAGCTGTATTCTTCAATGACACACCATTTCAAAACTTTTGGGTTCGATTACATTATCCATGGGAAAATGCCTTTATGTGGCGCATCCATGATAAATTACTAGAGTGGAATCTAAAAGGATTAGCAGATATGGAGCCGTTATTTTAGGAACTTTTCTGATACAAAAATATCAGCAAACTTGCAATAAGAAATAAAAATAAACATATACTAGAGCATATTAAAACCGCCTAGATGATACGAGATAGTATCACCTAGGCGGTATTTACGTTTACTATATATGGGGGTGAACAAATAAGAACAACCACATCGATAGGAATACGATTTTAGTTGTATTCGCACTTATGCTTCTATTTTAGGGGTATGTAAGAAGGTAACATCTGGATTACGCTCTACAACCCAACCCATTTGCCATTCATTGGAGATAAGAACGACGAGACGACCACGGTTATCTTTTACGATCATGGCATTGTCCATACCTTTTAAGCTGTTTACATCTACTTCACCATCGATCCAACGAGCTACGCCATATGGTAAGGAGTTGTTCACAAGATCAACGCCGTATTCGTGTTTCAAGCGATATTGTAATACTTCAAATTGAAGCATACCTACAGCACCTACTACGAAAGAATCCATGGAGTAGAGGGGTTCAAAGATTTGTACAGCCCCTTCTTGCGCTAATTGAGTCATACCTTTTAAGAATTGTTTCCGTTTCATAGAATCTTTTGGTGTCACACGAGCAAAAAATTCTGGAGGGAACACAGGGAAGTCACTGAATGTCACTTTGTGATTGGATGCACATAAGCTATCACCTACACCCATAGTACCTGCATCGAAGACACCAATGATGTCCCCTGGATAGGCTTCATCAATGATAGTACGCTCTGTGGCTAAGAATTGCTGTGGTTGAGATAAGCGTAAGGTTTTACCAGATTGTTGGTGAAGTACATTCATGCCTTTTTCAAACTTACCAGAACAAATGCGCATGAATACAATGCGGTCATGATGGTTCGGATTCATGTTGGCTTGGATCTTAAAGACAAAGGCAGAGAAATCTTCAGACGTAGGTTCTACCGTTTCCTCACGGGCTACACGTGGGGCTGGCATAGGAGCTAACTCCAAGAATTTTTCAAGGAATGGTTTAACCCCAAAGTTTGTCATCGCAGAACCGAAGAACATAGGTGTTAATTCACCAGCTTTTACTTTGTCTAAATCAAAAGCATCACCAGCCACGTCGAGAAGTTCAATGTCATCGATTAAGGATTGATGCACCTCTTCCCCTAATAGCTCACGGAATGCTGGGTCGTGCACATCGCCTTTGGTGGAAGCTAGCTTTTTTTGACCATGGGATTCGTCTTTTTCAAATAATTCTACAGTATTCGTTTCCCGGTCATATACCCCTTGATACTCGCCGTTGATGCCCACAGGCCAGTTCATAGGAACCGCACGAATGCCAAGAGAGTTTTCAATTTCTTCCATCAAGTCAAATGGATTGCGTCCGAAATGGTCAATCTTGTTGACGAAGGTAAAAATAGGAATGCCACGTTCTTTACAAACGGCGAATAGTTTTTTCGTCTGCGCTTCCACACCTTTTGCCACGTCGATCAACATGACAGCGCTATCTGCTGCCATTAAGGTGCGGTAGGTATCTTCAGAGAAGTCTTGGTGACCAGGCGTATCTAGGATGTTCACACGATGACCATCGTAATCGAATTGCAATACAGAACTCGTCACAGAGATACCACGTTGCTTTTCAATTTCCATCCAGTCAGATACGGCATATTTTTGTGTTTTTCTAGATTTAACAGACCCTGCCAAGTGGATAGCACCACCGTATAGCAAAAGCTTTTCCGTCAATGTTGTTTTACCCGCATCTGGGTGAGAAATGATGGCGAACGTACGGCGCCGAGTTACTTCTTCTAAAAATGTCATAATTCACCTCTATAAATACATGTGTATGTTATATACTTTCATATCTTTAAAATTATATACTATTTGAACCCTCCCTGTATAGGATATGATACTGAAAGTTGAAAAACGGCAGATATGGTTATGAATAAGATAAGTCATAGGTTTATAAAATTCCGTGCAAAAGTAGCACTGATAGGAAATTTTAGAGGAGTATGAAAGATAGCGAGAGAAGTATGAGGTTAGAAAGTATTGTGGTTTAAAATGAGAGCTCCTACATTATCAGTATTATATGATCTGAGTAATGGGGGAGTAAAATTTTTCTAAATGGAAGTTAAGAAATGGAGGTCTGTTTAATTATTTAGCTCATTCGTAGTATAATGAAAGTTAATGTAGAGAAGATTTATTATAAAATAATGTAATACATAAATAGTAGCTAGTAATGGATAGGAAAAGGGAGCATATGCGTTTATTTATTGCGGAAAAACCTAGTGTAGGGCGTGAATTGAGCCAAGTGTTACCGAACCCACAGAGTGCTAAACGTCATGATGGGTATATCGTCCAAGGTGACGATGTGATTACTTGGGCCTTTGGTCATATGCTAGAACAAGTAGAGCCAGGTGAGTATGATGAGAAATATAAATTTTGGAGATTTGAATCTTTGCCAATTTTGCCCACCTCTTGGAAATTAAAAGTTAAATCATCTAGTGCTAAGCAGTTTAAGGTTATTAGTGGTTTAATCAAAAAAGCGACGACCATCGTAAATGCAGGTGACCCGGATAGAGAGGGGCAATTGTTGATAGACGAAATGCTCGATTATTTGGGGAACACCAAACCAGTAGAGCGTATTCTACTTAATGCGTTAGACGAAAAATCTATGCGTTACGCTTTAGAGCATATGCAGGATAATAAGAAATACCAACCTTTAAAAGATTCTGCCTTAGCACGATCCCGTGCGGATTGGTTGATGGGAATGAATTTATCTCGGGCCTATACGTTAGAGCAACAGCATTTAGGAAACAAAGTGACCTTTCCGATTGGTCGTGTGAAAACGCCAACCTTGGCACTGGTGGTGCGTAGGGAACGAGAGCTACAAAACTTTGTGCCTGTAGAATATTACGTGTTGCAAGTACAATATGGTCATGAAAAGGGGGCCTTTTGGGCCACTTGGAAACCGAAAGATACGCAACAAGGATTGGACCCTGATGGTCATATGCTAGATCAGACGATTCTTAATGACTTGTGTGACCGTTTGATGCAATCACCAGAAGGTACAGTTTCATTAGTGGAAAAGAAAAAGAAAAAGGAAGGGCAACGTCTGCCTTTTTCCTTATCATCACTACAAATTGTGGCGGGCAAGCTATATAACTATACGCCACAGGAAGTATTGGACATCGCACAGAAACTATATGAGAAGAAATATACATCCTATCCCCGTTCAGACTGTGAATATTTGCCAGTGAACCAACTTTCAGATGGAAAAGCAATCCTGTCAAATTTGGTCAATATGGGACATAAGGAATTAGCTGCATGGGCAAAGGATAGTAATCCTACTATTAAAAGCCGTGCCTGGAATGATAGTAAGGTTACGGCCCATCATGCCATTATTCCGACCACCGTACGTTGCCCACTGCATACCTTATCCAAAGGGGAGCAAAATATTTACTTCCTCATTGCGCAAGCCTATATTGCACAATTTTACCCAGAGCATGTATATGAGCATACTCGTATCGAAGTGACGCACCAAGAGGAACTGTTTACCACAACGGGACGTGTCGTTATCGATTTGGGATGGAAAGCATTATATATAAAGGTAAAATCCACGGAAGAATCAGAAGAAAATCAAGAGGATGAAGAAAAGTCATTGCCCCCTGTACGTAAAGGGGATGCTGTAACGGCGAAGGATAGCAAGGTGGATCAACGGAAAACAAAGCCGCCAAGCCGTTTTACTTCTGCAACTTTGGTGCAGGCAATGAAGGAAATTCACAAATATGTAAAAGATGAAGAGTTAAAAAAACAATTAAAAGATGTGTCGGGTATCGGCACAGAGGCGACACGGGCTACGATTATTGAAGATTTAATCCATAATAAAAAAAATCCGTTCCTTAAAGAAGAAGGAAAAAAGAAAACATTAATACCTACAGAGTTTGCTTATACCTTGGTAGATGCATTGCCAGATTCTTTGCTGTACCCTGATGCGACGGCACAGTGGGAAGAGCGCTTAGCAAAAATGAGCGAAGGAACTGAACGGATTGATGTGTTTTTAGAAGACCAAACAAAATTCGTTGTACAACTGATTGAGGATGTAAAACAACGAGTAGGAAATACACCTAAGATAGCTATGCCTAAGTCGTTGACAGATGGCATAAGAACGGGACCGAACCGGACCCCTTCCATAGCGCAACAAACAGGACGATCTTGTCCAAAGTGTAAAACAGGGGAGTTGCTCCTACGGAAAGGAAAGTTTGGGGAGTTTTATGGATGTTCTAAATTCCCTACATGCAAATACACGGAAAATGTATTATCACCAAAGGAAGATGTATCAGGAGCAAGGGAACCAAGAGTTACCAAGGGAAACACGTCATCAATGGCTACAGTGTCGATGCCACAAAGACCTAGAGAAGAGATAATGCCTCCCATACCATTGTCGGATGGAAAAGTATTGGATGATACTCATAAGGAATACATATGCCCACGATGTAAAAAGGGATACCTTATACAGTATGAATCACAACCTGAACCAGTTTGGAAATGTAGCGAAGGTCAAGCTTGTAGAACTACTTGTGCCGATGTAGAGGGGAAACCTGCTATTTATGCGAATCGGAAGTAAGTACAGGTGCTCGGCATAGTGGGGGTATCAATAACAGGAGAGCCCTTTTGCTGGTTAGGATATAAAAAATAGAGGAAAGTTGATGCTTTAGATTCAACTTTCCTCTATTGTTTATGTAGGCTATTTTGTTACCGTCCCTTTAGTTATAGCCTTTTTTGTAATATGTTGTTACGCAACGAATACATCTCTTAGAAGAGCTGCCTATCGATACCAGAAACTTATCGTTTACCTCGACCACGATTGCTAGAGCCACTAGATTTTGCACGGCGTACCCGTGTGTTGGCACCTTTATGACCACGAGCTTTGTGAGCTTTTGCTTTTGTCGCTTGGTAGGTACTTTTAATTTTAGGTTTCTTGCTAGCAGTTTCCTTCTTAGGCGCTAAGCCAGAACCTTTTGTTTTTACTTGTCCATCCTTGGTGTATTTTGTCAAAGTAGCTTGGATGGATCGTTCGATGCGGCGTACCCAAATTTCTTCAGCTGGCGTAGCAAAGGTTACGGCAACACCAGTGGAGCCAGCACGACCAGTACGGCCGATGCGATGGATGTAGTAATCCATGTCGTGCGGTACATCAAAGTTGTATACGTGGCTAACACCTTCAATATCGATACCACGAGCGGCAATGTCTGTAGCTACTAAAATAGGGGGATTGCCTTTAGCAAATTCTTTCAAGACTTGCGTACGACGGCCCTGTGTCATATCTCCATGAATTTCACCAAGCTCTACACCTTTGCGAGCTAAATCGTAGGCGAGTTTGATAGCTCCCTCTTTGGTGTTACAGAATACGATAGCTAGATATGGATTATCTGCTTCTAGCATCGCCACAAGGCGATTCACTTTGTCCTGTTCTTCCATCATGTATACTTTTTGCTCGATGGTGTCGAGGGTAATATTTTCCCCTTGTACAGTCACAGAGGTAGGTTTTTGCATATAGGCTTTTGCTAAATTACGAATCTTGTCAGGGATGGTGGCAGAGAACATTAATAGTTGACGTTTACCGTTAGTGCCACTAATAAGCTTTTCTATATCTGGTAAGAATCCCATATGAAGCATTTGGTCCGCTTCGTCCAACACAACACGGCGGATGGAGTTCAAGTGTAACGTACCACGATTGACGTGATCCAGCAAACGGCCAGGTGTACCGATGATGACATGAGGACGGCGACCTAGCTTTTGCAATTGGCCTTCGATCGTTCTGCCTCCAATCAGGGGTAATACGTCTACTCCTAAGATAGCGCCTAAGTGACGTGCTTCCTCTGCAATTTGTTGGATTAACTCACGTGTAGGGGCGATGATAAGGGCTTGCTCCTGTTGCACATCTACGTGGATGCGTTGCAATAGTGGTAACAAGAATGCCAGCGTTTTGCCTGTCCCTGTTTGGGCTTTGGCGATTACATCTTGTCCTTTGAAGATGAGGGGAATCGATTTTTCTTGGATCGGCGTTGGTTCTTTCACGCCCACCTTTTGTAATGCTTGTATCAGTTCAGGCACGATGCCTAAGGATTGAAATGATTTCATAATGTATCTCCGTTTCTAAATGACTTAATAGTATTATTATATCATATTTCTAGCTAGGTGGACCTGTGAAAGTTCTTTCACATAGTGATGTAATGCCATGGAATAGATGGTTTAGTTGTGAAGGAAAGGGTATTAGCTCCAAATAGGTATTCTTTATAAGTATTTATAGAATCATTTTTAGTTATAGATAATGAGAAATATATACCTTACATATCATTATTAATTAAAAAGAAAAAATTGAGAATAATAAAAAGGCATGATTAATATACTCTTGATAAATAGATTGTTTGCACAAAATACACTTGATAAAAATAGATTTATAATTTCACAAAACGATAAAAATAAAACGAGATTCATTATTGATAATATTTTATAATGTGCTATAATATAAGTATTACTCATATAATTATATATGATAGGTTTGGTTGTTATGTTTTGTATGTAGGAGGTGTACTATGGTTAAGAAATTATCCGAGATGAAGCCCGGTGAAGTTGGTACTGTTGTAGCTATCAATGGATTTGGCAACATTAAGCATCGCTTGGTGGACATGGGTGTTGTACCAGGAACGGCTGTGCGCGTTATGAAGTATGCGCCATTAGCAGACCCAGTGGAAATCAAAGTGAAAAACTTCGAATTATCACTACGCGTAAGTGAAGCACAAATGATCGAAATTGAAGTCCAATAAGGAGAATTGCTAAGATGGCAGACAACACACATACCAAGATTCAGGTTGCTTTAGCGGGTAACCCTAACTGTGGTAAAACAAGTATTTTTAACAATATGACGGGATCCCGTCAACACGTAGGTAACTACGCAGGTGTTACAGTAGAGAAAAAAGTTGGGGAAACGAAAATTGATGGTCATGACATTGAAATCATCGACTTACCAGGTACGTACTCCTTAACAGCACGTTCTCTCGATGAATTGGCAGCACGTAACGTTATCATCAATGAAAATCCAGAATTGATTGCCAATGTAGTGGATGCGTCCAATCTAGAACGTAACCTGTACTTAACAGCACAATTAATTGAACTAGAACAACCATTGCTACTTGTTTTGAACATGGTAGACGTGGCAAAAGAAATGGGTTTACAGTTCAATAATAAAAAATTAGAAGAATTAACAGGTTCCACAGTAGTAGAAACTATCGGCCGTGTTAATAAAGGTACAGAAGATGCACTACGTGGCATTGTGAAAGTATCTAAAGAACGCAAAATCCCTAATGTTCGCGTTAACTATGGCGAAGTATTAGAGCCAGCTATCGCAGAATTAGAAGCAGAAGTAGCAAAACTTGACACTGGTCGTTATCCACATCGTTGGGTAGCTATCAAATTGTTAGAACAAGATACAGATATCTTAGAAAAAGTACAAGAATTAGACAAATCTGGTGTGGTGCTTAGCAAAGCAGAAGCATTGCGCACAGAATTGAACAAATCTGTTGATATGGATATCGTGTTCCAAGAATACCGTCACCGTTTTGCAGTAGAGGTATTCAACGGCGTGCTAGAAGTAGTGCCTGAACATAAAGATACCAAATCCGACAACATCGATAAAATCTTAACGAATCGTTGGTTAGGGATTCCTATCTTCTTATGCATCATGTGGGTTATGTTCTACTTAGTTATCAACATAGCTGAATATCCTAAAGGATGGTTGGAAAGTGCTTTCAAATTATTAACAGATTTCATCGGAGCTAATCTTGAAGATGGATTGTTAAAATCTTTATTGAATGACGGTATCATCGGTGGTGTAGGGGCTGTTATTAGCTTTATCCCACACATCGTTCTATTATTCGTATCTATTTCTTTCTTAGAAGATACTGGTTACATGGCTCGTGCGGCTTTCGTTATCGACCGCGTGATGCGTGGTGTAGGTTTACATGGTAAATCTTTCATCCCTATGTTATTGGGCTTTGGTTGTAACGTACCATCCATCATGGGTGCTCGTATCCTTGATAACCCAAGAGACCGTATGATTACGATCTTAGTATCTCCATTTATGAGTTGTAGTGCTCGTTTACCAGTATATACATTATTAGCATCAGCATTCTTCCCACCAGAAGATGCACCAACGATCTTGTTAGGTATCTATACATTGGGTATCGTCGTAGCTGTTGTAACTGCAAAAGTACTTCGTACGTATGTATTTAAAGGTGAAGCAGAACCATTCGTAATGGAAATGCCTCCATACCATATGCCAACACTTCGTTCTGTAGGCATTCATATATGGGAACGTTCCGTGATGTACCTTAAAAAAGCAGGTACATTCATCTTGGCAGCATCCATCCTTATTTGGTTCTTAACATCCTTCCCACAAGATGTAGAATACTCTCAAGACTATGATGCAGCTCGTGAACAAGTGACAATGACACATGCTCAGATGGCAGATGAGATTTTAGTGAATGCTATGTTGGTAACAGAAGAACAACAAGCAGAGGCGAATGATATCTTAGGTCAAATGCTTGCCTTAGACGAAGAGCATAAAGATGACCCGCCAGCTGAAGAGGAAGAAGCTACAGCAGAAGAAGCAACTCAAGAAGAAGCTGCAGAAGAACCTGCATACTTTGAAGAATTAAAAGCTGAAGAGTTATATCCAGTGGCTTGGGCTTTATATGTAAACCATAAAGCAGAAGAAGATGAAATCAAAGAATTAGATCTTCAACAAGGTAAAGAAAAAATTGAACAATCCTATGCAGCTGAATTAGGACGTTTTATTCAACCTGTAATGGAACCACTTGGATTTAACTGGCGTGTGAACATTGCCGTAATAGCCGCAGTAGCAGCGAAAGAAGTAATGGTAAGTACATTAGGTACTATTTACGCGATCGAAGCAAGTGATGCAGATTCTAAATCCTTGGAAGAATTCTTGTCTACTGATCCAGACTTCAACCCAGCCATCGGTTTAGGCTTGATGGTATTCGCCTTGCTATATTTACCATGCTTGGCGACTATGGCTGTATTAAAACGTGAAACTGACTCCTGGAAATGGTTCGGTGCCGTATTTGCTTACACTAGTATCCTAGCTTGGGTGGGTGCGTACATTGCAGTTCATCTTGGACGTGCTTTAGGTTTGGGCTAATCAATATTGATAGTAAACAAACAATATAATTGAGATTGAGAAAAGTTTTATTTCAAAAATTCATTGATATTATGCAGTTTGTTGTGTTCGCAAAATAATTTTCAAAAAGTACTTGAAAATGAGAAGGAGATAGTGTATACTATGGATAGTGTTATTGTATACGCAATTGGTTTACTAGCTGTTCTCTATGTTGCATACCGAGTATATAAAAGCGCAACAAGCGCAGGCGGTTGTGGCGGCGGATGTGGTGGAGGATGTGGTTCCTCTTCTGAATCCGAATCAGGATGCGGCTGTGGCTGTGGTGGTCACGAAGAACAAGATCAAAAGTAACTAATTCGATACCATAAGTATGGTAAGAGGGACTCCGATAACACGGGCCCCTCTTATCTTTATAATTATTAATTTTAATATATTTTCATGTATTAATGTGACGGAGATCACAGAAAGGAACTAACAATGTTCAACGTAAAAAAAGAAACTTTAAGAGATGCTAATGTATTCGCAGCTGGTTTAGCTTTAGGCACAGTAGGTGTAAAAGTATTAACTTCTAAAGATGCTCGCAAAGTATACGCTAATGTAGTTGCAGCTGGCCTTCGTGCAAAAGACAGCATCTTAAAAACTACTGAAAAATTACAAGCTTCCACAGACAGCATCTTGGCTGAAGCACAAGAAATCAACGAAACTCGTGACGAAGAAGTATTAACAGAAGGAAAATAATCCATGATGCAATTTAAAATGTTGCAACGCTTGTCCCGTCGTCTTCATGTACGCATTGAGGGACGTAAGTTTAATGACGCACAGGCTCAATTTATTGAAGATACATTGATGGCCTGTGAAGCCATTACCAAAGCGAACTTCTACACTCGTTCTGGGGACATCATCATCAAGCATACTGGTGATGAAAGTGCGGTGAAAGCTGCTTTATTCGGACTTAACGATTTGGATTTAGCCAATGCACCAGCATTGCATGAACTTTCACCTCGCCTTGTCAACAAGCGTTACAAAGAAGAAATGATCGATAAAACATTGCTTTATATCGGTAAAAAAATCGTGTTACCAGCACCTATTGCAGCAGCATGGTCTTGGTTCGATGGTATCAAGTTCATCGGTACAGCGATCAAAACATTGTGGAAACGCAAATTGACCGTAGAAGTATTAGATGGCGTAGCTATCGGTGCCGCATTATTGCAAAAAGATTACTCCACAGCGGGCGCTGTGATGTACTTATTAGGCATCGGCGAAATCTTGGAAGAGTGGACATTACGTAAATCCGTACTTAACCTTGCGGAAAGCATGTCTTTGAACGTAGACAAAGTTTGGGTTCTAGTAGATGGCGTAGAAGTGAGCAAACCAATTGGTGACGTACAAGTAGGCGATATCGTAGTAGTTCGTCAAGGTGAAGTAGTGCCATTGGACGGCCAAGTTGTAGACGGTGTTGTTCTTGTGAACGAAAGCTCCATGACTGGGGAACCTGAACCAGTTCGTCGTGATGCAGGTACTTCTGTGTATGCAGGTACTGTTGTAGAAGAAGGTCAATGTTCCTTTGAAGTACGCACTACATGTAAACACACTCGTTTCGAACAAATCGTAAACTTGATTGAAGAATCTGAACAAATGAAATCTGGTATGGAACAAAAAGCATACCGTATGGCAGATAAATTGGTACCGGTGAGTTTCTTAGGTGCTTTTGCTACTTTTGCTTTAACTCGCAATTTGATGAAAGCCTTATCTTTCGTTATGGTAGATTTCTCCTGCGCATTGAAATTGTCCATTCCATTGGCAGTGTTATCCGCTATGCAAGAAGCAAGTAACCGTGGTATCACTGTTAAAGGTGGTAAATTCTTGGAACGCATTGCAGAAGCAGATATGATCGTTTTCGATAAAACAGGTACCTTAACAAAAGCAGAACCTGTATTCCAAGAAATCATTCCTTTTAATGGTAATGATGCAGATGATATGTTGACATTAGCAGCTTGCTTGGAAGAGCATTTCCCTCATTCCATGGCGAAAGCAGTAGTGACAGCGGCGCAAGATCATCATTTACCACATAAAGAAATGCATTCCAAAGTAGAATATGTTGTGGCACATGGCATTGCATCCAAAGTGGGTAACCGCAAAGTGCGTATCGGTAGCCATCACTTCATTTTTGAAGATGAAAAAACAACAATTCCAGCTGGAGAAGAAGCTAAATTTGAAAATCTTCCAGAAGGTTGTTCCTATCTATACTTAGCGATTTCTAACGTCCTATCTGCGGTTATTTGTATTAAAGACCCAGTGCGTGAAGAAGCGAAAACTGTTATCCGCGAACTTCATGAGTTAGGTGTGAAGAAAATCGTTATGATGACTGGCGATAGCCGTAAAAATGCAGAACGCGTTGCAGCGGAAATTGGTATTGACGAAGTTCACGCAGAAGTTATGCCAACTGACAAAGCTGATTACGTGCGTAAAGCAAAAGAAGAAGGCTACACAGTGATGATGGTAGGGGACGGTATCAACGATTCCTTGGCGTTATCTGAAGCACATGTAGGGATTGGTATGAATGAAGGTGCACCAATTGCACAAAAAATTGCCAATGTCACAGTGTCCAGTGATAACTTGACTGCTATTGTTGACTTACGTCGTATTTCCATGAAATTAATGGATCGTATTAAAATTAACTATAACTCCATCGTAGGAGTGAATGGTGGTCTTGTAGGATTGGGCGTGTTAGGTGTAATGCCTCCTAGCTCCACTGCATGGATTCACAACTTGTTCACACTAGGTGTGGGTATGTATAGCATGACTCCATTATTGGAAAAACCTAAAACAACAAACGATGACTGCATCGAAGTAGAAGCAGTTGTAGCATAACATATTTATAAAGGCTCTCGTCTTTGACGAGAGCCTAAAATATGGTATACTATAGTTGTAACAACAAGAAGAACCCGATGTGTGTTTGGCGTTAGGTTCATCTTAGAATCAAGCAAAATATGATGACCCTAACGTGTGCAGCGCTAGGGTCGTTATATTACTAACTACTAATTATTTTAGTAACTGTAATACGGCAACTACTAAGGTAAGAAAAGCAATGATTAATTGGATCTTTTCATAATAACGCATAGTATCACCACCTTTCGGTGATGAACCTAACTCACGTCGAGTTCTTATAATCAGTATATCATAATTAGCATCCGTAAGGGTGCTTTTTTGTTTGTAAAATTGAAATGCATATGTATTTATAAGATGGCCGATGTTTGTTATACTATAGGAAGAGATAATTTGTTGTAGAAAGGAAATTATATGTCAACCATACAAGATGTAGTGCAACGCACGATGTATATGAGTATATTTTTTATATTAATTCCTCTAGGAGCCTATACGATTCATACGGGGATGAGCGCCATGGTGGCAGGGGTGAGCTATGCAGTGCTATCTCTATTCATTCCTATTTTTTACTTGCGTTCTAGTGAAAGTGGCTTTGGTCCTAAGGCTCGCAGAATACCGGTTTGTGTATACGTACTAGCTTGGGCATTGGTACAAGGTGGTACCTTCTTGGTATTTAACAATTTAGATTTATCTTGGTTATGGAATCTATCTACTATCGGTCGTGATGTGGTATTTGCCATTATCATGTATTGCCAAGTGACCTTGTCTTTAGTATTAGCACTAGCAGGTGGAAAGAATACAGAGGTGTAATATGAGAAGTTATATAAAATTTTACAGCTGGTCCATGCTCTGGATTATTCCGCTCAGCTTGATATTTAGCTTAGGGCAGTTTGATACATCTAGCATTATTATGTTCGTCATTGCCTCCTTGGGGATTCCTTTGGGTCTGAAAGCGGTGCCAAGACTGGCGGGACAATTTGACTTTCACTTAGGGAAAGGCCATTATACATATTCTTGGCTTTGGTGGAATCTATTCTTTTTCTTTGGTAATGGTGTGTTGCCTTTTACCTTGCCAAAAGAACCTATCTATGTGATGCTAGTTTGGGTGTTGACGATGTTAGTTGTGGTGGCACTTATGATCGGTACAGCGAAACTATTAGATTGCTGGATGGCACGAAAAGAACGTCATTACTTTATCGATACAGTATTGAACATTTCTACCTATGCATTGCCATTGCCGATGCTATTTTTAGGGGATGTGATGTACCTCAATCTAGAGGATCCTATCATCCAAGCCTCTTTAGATGCACAGGGCTTTGCGGGATTAATCGCAAGCCTATACATCGGTGTCGTGCTCATGATGCTTACCACTATCGGTAGTATGGTATTATATTTATATCCACGGCGCACAGCATTGTGGCCTCGTGTTACTGCTATCGTAGTCATGGCAGTATGGTGGGTGGCAACCAATGCACATATCCTATTCGGTGGATATATTCCAGATATTGTGAAAGTCTGGGCAGGGAAAGCATTGCCAGCTTTCACAGGTAGCCCATTAGTATATATTACACCGTCCATATTTGAAATCTGCGCCATTGCTTTAAGTGTTGCTATTGGATTGGGGATAGAGAAACTGTGGTTGTCTAAAACAGTTATATCTAGCTAATATGGGCTATTACATAATAGAGCTCAATAAAATAGAGGAAAGTTAATCTAAAGCATCAACTTTCCTCTATTTTATGTTTTTATAAGCAAAAGCAATAGTATATTTTACTCTAACTTCCGAATAATAAGTGACCTGTGTGAAAGTTCAATTAGGTTTATTCAGGAACTGAAAATAGGGATATTGATTTAGTCATGCGATCGATGTCAGGGTTGGCATAGATTATTTCCATAGAATGGCTCTTTTTGCACAATAAAGGGCTGTCACTCATATGTAGTAAATCCTACACATACAGTGACAGCCCTATCGTATTAAATGCTACAATATATGACTTAGTACCAGCGTGTTAATGGTAGTTCATTGTTAATGCATTTTGTCATCAGAATTTGATGCAAATCCATGTTACCAATATAGAAACCAGCGGCACAACCACATAGATATAAATCCCACATGCGTACAAATTCAGTGCCCCGTACTTTTTCTACTTGGTCACGAACTCCTTGGAAATTATTGTACCAATGCATCAATGTTTTGTAATAGTGAAAGCGTAAATTTTCCACATCCAGAACATTCATATCATATTCGTAGGCAAGACCAATGATTTCTCTTAGGGAAGGCAAGGATCCACCAGGGAAGATGTATTTACGAATCCATGCACTGGTTTCCTTTTCTGCAGGATCACTAATATAATGAAGTAAAAATAAACCTCCTTCTTTTAGCATAGCTGAGGCATCTTCCATGTATATAGGTAAATTAGGGCGACCTACATGTTCTAACATGCCTACACTTACCATACGATCGAACTGACGACCAGAGGCGGCTACATCGCGATAATCTATTAGATCAATTTCCACTTGACCCTCAAGACCAAACTGTTTAATTCGTTCTTGGCCTTTTTTCCATTGCTCTTCTGATAATGTACAGCCATAGCCTTTGACTCCATATGTTAGGGCCGCTTCAATGAGAAGGAACCCCCAGCCGCAACCAATATCAAGGAGTGTCATGCCTTCTTGTAAGTGTAATTTATCAAGAATGTGATGTACTTTTTGATATTGTGCATCTTTAAGACTGTCATTTTCCTTTTTGAAATAGGCACAAGAATAACTCATAGTTTCATCGAGCCATAAACTATAGAAATCATTCCCTAAATCATAATGAGATGAAACTTGCTGTTTTTGATCTTTCTTTCTAAGCCCCATATTAAAGAGGGAACTAAGTACTTTTTTGTTAATAGAGTCTTTGTTAACATGACCTAATACGACGCAAAGAGCTTTGAATAAATCCCCTTCAATTTCTATATCTTTGCGCATGTAAGCTTCACCAAGTGCCAATTCGGCGGATACTAATATATCTTTTTTAGGGATATCTTTATTGACAATAATTGTAAACTCTGGATCTCCTTCGCCGATTGTATATTCTTTATCTCCAACTTTTACAACAAAGCAATGATCGTTGAATCGTTCCAAATAGTGTACTAAAAAAGTATCAAAAAGTTTAGAAAACATAAGTAAGTCCTTTCTTGCCTTTATACATAATATACAGTATATGCATCATTTAGACGTGCATTTAAAACATTCGTCTAATCATACACGACACGGTTTGTAAATTAACATAGCAAATATAGATAATATTAAAAAGAAAAGTCCTTGGATTATGGGGATTTCTGGTATACCATATATATTTGATATGAATAGGTAAACCCAATGAAGACATTATATACCTTTTATACAGAAAATACAT
>NZ_RQVB01000005.1:0-147732 GCF_003992265.1 Veillonella sp. CHU594 | reverse complement strand
TTATAGATATGATCTAATAGAATATATAGAATACTTGTTAGGAGATAGCATATGGCACATCAAATTACTTCTGAATTAAAACGAGTCAAAGACTTATTAGATAACAAAGATCAATTTATTATACCTGACTTTCAAAGAGGATTTGTTTGGGCAAAGAATGAAATTGATATACTGTTTAATGACTTTAGGGAAGACACTGATAATTTTACAATCGATCTTAACAAACTACCAGGATATTTACTAGGTAATATAGTGTTTATTAATGATGAACAAGATATGAATCTTGCCTCTCAATTTGAAGTTATTGATGGTCAGCAACGATTAACGACATTGACATTGATTTTTTGTGTATTGTATGAGAAGTTCAATAATCTATACACTGTAACAAGAGACGAACGGTGGATGCTACAGTCATCTAAGTTTAGCGAATACTTTAGAGTTCTAAATACATACTCACAGTTTGATGATTTTAGAATCAAACATGAAGAAGAATCTGCAAATAAAAATGTCTACCAATCGATCATTAGAAATACTGAGGCAAATTATAGTGGTAAAGATCTTGATGAGGAGTCTAATATCAATAAGGTCTATCAAGCAATAGATGAGCAAATAGATACTATCATAGCAGATGATATGAATAAGCTATTCTACTTAAAAGAATATTTGGAAGTAAAGGTATATCTAATTGTAACTAAAGCCCCCGATGTTGATCGAGCGTACCAATTATTTGAAGTGCTAAATAATCGTGGACTGATGCTTGAGCCCATTGATTTATTAAAGAATCATCTTTTGCGAAACTTAAAAAAATATGACAAAAGTGATATAGATTACTTTATTCTAAATTGGAAACAGTTTTGTGATCATTTAAAAGAAAGTGAAAAGAAAGTAGATACGACAACCTTTGTGAAACACTTTTTACTTGGTACTCTTGGTAAGAAGGTAACAGGAAAAAATATTTTTAAATATTTTAAAGAAAAAGGTACAATGGAAAGTAACGAGATTTTATCGTTGGCAAAGCAATTAAATGAAGTTAGTAAAATTTATAGTAGTATCGAGGGTTCGGCTATCAAAAATAGTTTTATTAATGATAGCTCTAACATGTATATTATTTTTAACTTACTAAAAACAAAGCAAAGTCATGCTTTACTAATCCCTTTTTATAATGCATCCATAGAGCAGAAACAAAGAGTATTAGATGTGCTAGTAAAATATGTAGCATCAGTCATTTTTTCTTTTACACATTCTAATAATATAGAAAAAGACCTACCAGCTTTAATGGAAAAAATATTAGTTAAGGATACAATTGAAGAAAAGGTAGCTGTTTTTGAATCTGAGTTGCAAATGATGACTAAAAAATATATTACCACTTTAAAAGCTATTTTACCGACAAAAAATTTAGCTGGACGCAACAAGAGAAAGCCTGATAAGGGAGGAAGAATCTTAAAGTTTATCGAGCTATACTTCAATCAGAATGAAAATATTAAAACATTGAAGAAAATCGAAGTTGAACATATTATGCCTTTAGAATCGGATATAGAAGATTATGGGTTCAAAAATACCGATGACTTTGATGAGTATTTGAATCGTTTAGGAAATTTAACCTTGCTTACTAAAAAGTACAATATTTCAGCCACGAATAAACAGTTTTCAGATAAGATAGAACATTATCGAGCGTCAGAATTTTTAATTACAAAAGGCATAGTAGAAAAACTTTCTACACCGATAAAGAAAGAGGAAGCACGAGTAGAATTACAAAATCAGTATTTCAATGTAGAACGGGTTAATACAATTGATATTTGGAGTAAGGCACAGATAGAAAAAAGAAGTCAGCTATTAACAGATTTATTAGTAGAGATTTTAAGTAATAGCAATGAGAAATAACAGATAATGTAGGTAGAGTGTTTGGAGTAAAATATATGAATAAATGGAATTTTCCTGGTGGCTATGGCTTAATGCCACGAGGAGCAAATGAAGCTGGTATTGAGGCATTTTTAGATGATATTCCTATGTCTTTGGCAAGGGAAGTAATACAAAATTCTATGGATGCACATGATCCAGAAAATCCTAATCCTGTACGTGTCGTTTTTAGCATTTCAGATGAAGAAACTAATAAGATTATCGGAAAAACTGACTTATTAGAACGAGTACTTCCGAAAGCAATTAACTTTTGGCATGAAAAAAATGCTAGTGATACACATAAGTATTTGAAAGCGTTTAAAGCTGTATTTCAAGAACCATATATGAAGGTATTAAAAATTAGTGATTATAATACTATCGGTTTAAGACAGGCTAACTTTGATTCTCTTATTGAAGGCAGTGGTTATTCAGAAAAAGCAGATACCTCAGCAAGTGGTAGTAAAGGAATTGGTAAGGCAGCTCCTTTCGCAGCATCGAAGTTGCGGATGGTTTTATATAATAGTTTAGCTACAGAAAAAGGAGATATGGATCCTACAGAAAAGTTTGCAGGTGCTATTAACTTTGTATCCTACGCGGATGATACCGTTGATAACCATGTGAATGATTATGGAAAAGAGTTTATCACACAATCTAGAGGTTTATTAGAGAATGCACATTATTCTGAGTGTGAATTTATTGACCAACGAACCGAACATGGAACGGATTTATATATTTTAGGTTTAAAAAATATTGAATTTTGGGAAGAACAAATAGTTCTAGCTGTATTAAATAACTTCTTAGTATCTTTATATAAGGGACTTTTAGAAGTAGGAATTGGAAAGTATATAATTAAAAGAGATACATTAGGAGAGCTATTTAATTCCATTTATGAATCTAAGAGAGTAGGTCAATTTGAATTAAAAGGAAAATATAAGCAACAATTTTTCAAAAGCTACTCTTACTATAATACGTTACAACCAGAAAACCATATTAGCATCCAACTACCAAAAACGTGGATAGAAAAGTATGCATTTATTGATGCTAGTGATGACGGGCAGCTAGTTCTGTATAAAGATGATGAAGATGCAACTCGATGTATATTACAAACTCGTCGAAGTGGCATGAAGATTTTTGAGCAAAATAGAATTAGTGGAACTATTCCTTTTACAGGTGTCTTTATGGCAACGGGGAATAAACTGAATGAATTTTTGCGTAAATTAGAGAATGCTAACCATGATAAATGGAGTTTAGATAGAGCTAGTGATTCAGAACGTGTTCTAACAGATGAATTTTTTACCGATTTAAGAAAGTGGTATAAATCTTCTGTGGAGGAGTTTTTTGGAGCTCAATCTGATGAAAGTATCAATGCTTTTGGATTAAATGATTTATTGCCAGTTGTGGGAAAAGAAGATGAGAATGAACAAGGCCGAGAAGGCGGTATTAATCGCAGAGTAAAATCGGTTAAAAACAGCCATATTAGCTCAAAATCTACGAGGGTTGATGGTGATAGTGATGAAAAAATAATAGATGAGTTAGCTAGTGAAATGGAAGTTGGTCAGGGAAATACTAGTGGTGGTGGAAGTAGTAAAACAGGTGCTCCAGGAGGAGCAAAGGAAGATGCAACCTACGGTGCGGGTAATGAGCCAGGAGATAAAGGGGAAGAACCTGGAGGAGAAAAAGTCATTGGACACACATATCGAGAAATTGATAGCCCTAAGTTCCTTAAGTTAAAACTAATGGAATTAAATTCAAGAAATGGAGAGTATCGTTTTATTGCACTATCCAGTATTCCTAAGAATAAATTAGCCTTTGAATGGCAGATTGTAGGAGAAAATGGTTCTTCATATAAAACAGATATAGAAGTCAGCACATCCTCAACACATCAAATACTTAAAGATAAACGAAAAATTGTTGTTAGTGATATTCAAAAAAATGACCGTATTCAAGTAGACTTTAAGGTGAATACAAAAGGTAGAGTAAAAATGAAAGGCGTAATCTATGAAGTTAAATGCTGATTTATTTCCTTATCCAGTGCTTACCCCAGAGTTAGATGATTATATTGATAATACAAGTTTTGAAGTTAATAATTTGGAAGCACATATAGAAGGCTCTGATCTTGTATCTATACGTTGCATGTTTGTAGTACATAATAAGCAGTTGCAAGGATTATTGGAAAATAAAGAACTTGTGTATGCCATACATTTAGAAGGAGAAGCAAGTAGTTATAGAAAGTTAATTACTACTTCTGCAGAGAACCCATTTCTCAATATAAGTATAAAAAATGATGTATTACCCAAAAAGCTATTTGTAAACTGCTTAATTCTTGCTAATACAACTGTAAAAAACTATAGAAACGAAACATTTAATTCTTTATATTACGATGATACTTACGTAGTAGATATGCTATATAAAGGTGATATAGTAGCTTTTTTGCCAACTCAAACTTTTGAATTTGAAGTATACAATACAGCATTAGGACAAGACAGTATCTTTACTGTTTCAAAGCATAATGAACCATATATGGGTTTGGAATTAACGGGTGATAAAATAGAGGTTATATTACCCAAAGATATGTTTGATATATATAATACGTGTGGAAATGAAAGAGATAATAAGTCACTATTCATATCGGCTATTATCATGCCAGCTTTGATAGAGGCTTTGGGAGAGATAAGGAATGAAACAGTAAGCAGTGACTTACAATGGGTTTCATCAATATGTGATATTTTAGAACGTGAGAATATAGATTTGGGCAATAATTCATTGTTTGTTGTTGCTCAAAAATTATTGCAGCAACCATTTGATGATGTGATTAAAAATGAATTTAATACAGGGTATAAAGATGAGTGAAACTAGAGTTAAAAAGCTTACATATTTGAAAGATAGTGCTTTAGAAGATTTCAAACAGAACTTTCAAATGCGTTATTATCCATTATACAAATTAGGAAAAGCTGAAGAATTAACTAAATCTGTATGTAGTAACAATAATGTTGTAGAAACAGATATAGAGTATGAATATATTCCACTTAAATTAGAGAGTGCAGAATATGATGCAGAAATTGTTAAATATAATATGAGAGCTATTTGGAATAGCCTGCATATACTAACTAGAACACAGGCGGAATTAGAAAAGATTTGGGTTGCATTAGCACATACAGACTATGTGGAGTATTCCATTGGATGTTATAATGCATTTGTTAAAAATGACGATGTAGAAAAGGAAGTTAAGAATCTAAAGTCCAGAACATATTTTACTAATGGATCAAAACGGTCATTAGCCATTCATAATTTGGCAAGTTATTGGTGGTTAGCTTATTATTTTATTGATGAGAAGCACAGTAATCCATTTCATTTATTAGATTTTTTAGTGAGTAAACAGTATCGTGGTAATGCGGTAGTATTATTATCAAGTAATATTGTTTCCACAAAAAGTATTGCTTTAGGTGTTTTGGAAGCGATACGTGAACTGGTAGAGGAAAAAGGCGTTACTAATAACCGTGATGTATATGCAAAAGCTACGGCTCTGCTTAATAAAATAGGCGGTATTCGTATTTTAGATACATTATCTCGTGAAGAAATTAAAGAGATTGTTCTTGAAAACTATCCGTACTAGTTAGATGAGAAAGGACTTCTTATGGAAACACCTTGAACAAAACACTCCACCCAACATCATACTAAGTCAGATCAAGACGTAATTCACACTCCTCATCCTACTATTATAGGCAAAAGTGATAATATAATTTTTCCACGTCCAGAGATATATCTAGCAGAGGTTGAATTTAGCAATTCCAGAGAAATAGGTACTTTCATTTGTGAAAATATGGATGTATGGGAGGGAGACTTTGTCTATGTAACGGGTCCGATGCAAGACAAAATTGGAACAGTACGGGATGTGGACTATTTTTGCAAGATACGTCCTTCTAAATATGAACGGGTGGTAGCAAAAGTTGATACATCCTTATATGGTGAATTTTCTCCTATAGAACACTTATGGGTGACTTTTCAACGTAACAGTATTGAAAAGGATAAAATGCGCCTTTGGTTTCTATCGCCTTTGTCTGATGGTCCTTGTGTAAGTAATAGTGATATGGTTCCGTTTTCATTATTCAATTTAGATGGTTTCCCTATATCTTCTATTCGAGCAGAGCGTGGAGAAGGTTATTATGAAGAAGATCGTGTGGTTTATCTCTCTATCGATAAGGGAGAGGGGTATGCCATTGTACAAGGTTCTGAGTACTATGAGGTTACTTTTATCTATGAAGATGAGGAAATCAAAACGATTGTATGTAATTGCTATTGTGAGGGCCATTGCAAACATGAATATGCTGTATTACTACAGTTGCAGGACTTAGTGGCTGATTGGGCAGTCAACTTTGACGAGAATTACCCTAAACAGGAATACTTTGCAGCGATTGATAAAACGGTAGCTTGGAATATGAATGTTAGCCGTAGACAGAAAGAAATCATTAGATTAACAGAAGATTCCTATGAGGGACTTATTATATATGAAGATTAAGGAGGACCCATGCAAGAACGTAAACTTTCATCGGAAATGAAATTCGATGGTAAATTGATTAAGGTAACTTATGATGTAGCAGAGGTCAATGGCAAGGAAGCTTGGCGTGAGGTGGTACATCATCCAGGGGCAAGTGCAGTGGTAGCCATTGATGAAGACAATCGCATTATTATGGAAAAACAGTTCCGCTATGCATTGAACGATTATTTATTGGAAATTCCTGCGGGTAAATTAGATGCTGGTGAAGATCCTTTGGTATGTGCTAAACGTGAGCTAGAAGAAGAAACAGGTATTGTAGCTTCGGAATGGATTAGTCTTGGAACTATTGCAACATCTCCTGGTTTTTGTAATGAAGTCATTCATTTGTATGTGGCAAAAGGACTTTCCAAAGGGGAAATCCATTGGGATGAAGATGAATATGTGGAAGTTGAGCGATATACGTTCGACGAATTGCTACAACGCATTAAGGAAGAGAAAATCAAAGATAGTAAATCTTTATCCACGTTGTTATTAGCTATGCCGTATTTGAAATAACGAAAGAATGCCTAGGAGTCTAACTTCCTAGGCATAGATTGTTTACGAGTGTTTAACAAAGAGGAGGTCTCTATGTTTAAACGAATTATTACGATTGTCACAGATAGTGTAGGAATTGGTCACAATCCAGATGCAGAACGTTTTGGAGATACGGGTGCTAATACCTTGGGCCATATTGAAGAGGCGGTAGGGCCTTTACAGATTCCGAATTTACGAAAATTGGGTATCGGTAGGATTGCGGATATTACACCGCAACAAGATACAGTGGTGGGTGCCTTTGGTCGCATGCATGAACAAAGTACAGGGAAAGATACGACCAGTGGTCATTGGGAAATGATGGGTCATCCTGTGAAAGTTCCTTTCCCAACCTTTTATGATGGATTTCCTCAGGAGTTAATGGATACTTTCACGAAAGAAACTGGCTATGGATTCCTAGGCAATGAAGCGGCATCGGGGACGGAAATCATTGAGCGCCTAGGGGAAGAGCATATGAGAACGGGGAACCCCATTGTGTATACGTCTGCCGATTCGGTATTTCAAATCGCCGCTCATGAAAGTATCATTCCTTTAGAGGACCTATACAAGATGTGCCAAATTACACGGGAACGAGTATGTATTGGGGATTACTATGTAGGGCGCATCATTGCTCGTCCCTTTGTAGGGGAGCCAGGTCATTTTGTGCGCACCTCAAATCGTCATGATTATAGTCGATTGCCAGAAGGACGTTTCGTGTTACAAGCCTTACAAGATGCGAAAGTGCCGACTATCGGAGTAGGAAAGATTGGAGATATATACGCTCATATCGGTTTGGATCAATCCTTTCCAACAAAATCTAATTCTCATGGCATGAACCTAGTAGCTGCCTTGTTGGGGCATACTGCAGATGGTACACATAGTATACAAGATACATCAGATACTACGTTAGAAGGTAGATTTACTTATGGCTATATGATGGTCAATCTAGTAGAGTTCGATAGCTTGTATGGGCATCGTCGTGATGTACAGGGTTATGGTCGTGAGCTAGAAATGTTTGACTATCAACTAGGGGGATTGCTAGAACTATTAACGGAAAGTGATTTGCTACTGATTACGGCAGACCATGGTAATGATCCGACTTGGAAGGGGACAGACCATACACGAGAGCTAGTGCCAATCTTGGCGTACTCACCATCTTTCACAGGGCCCATTGATCTAGGGGATAGACGTAGCTTTGCAGATATTGGACAAACTATATTGGAAAACTTTGGGGTTAAAGAATCATTTGCGGGGGAAAGTTTTTTACAATTATTAGCAAAATAAAGGAGAGGCTTACTTTTTATACAGTTAGGCTTATACTGAGCCCTGTGTTTTATCGGTGTAAGAATAGAGTAAAATAATAAAGCTAAACATAGCAAAAGAGGCTATCAGTACTGAAGAAATTTCTTCCTGACTGATAGCCTCTTTTTTGAGTACATGTACCTTCAAAATCTTACGCGCGTGTAATTTTATCAGAACGAAGGCAGCGTGTGCAAACGTTAACTCGTTTAGTTTCGCCGTCTACAATTGCTCGTACTCTTTGGATGTTTGGTTTCCAAGTTCGTTTGGAACGGATATGGGAATGAGAAACATTCATACCCGTAGTAGTGGATTTACCACATACTTCGCAAAGGTTTGCCATTTGTTTCCACCTCCAAAGTGTTTACTACTAATATAACATATGTATTTTATCATAAAAGGGCATAGCAATGCAAGTGCGTTTCTTCCTTTTAGATAAGATTATACTAGCTTATTAACTATATACTAAAATAGTAAACACTGTCAAATTTTATTAAAATATGACTTGTGTTTAATTTAAACAAGATGTATAATTTAATCATAGAAGGACACTTTGTTATATAACCTAACTCACGTAACTCTTTTACAAAGTGCCCTTCTTTTTTTGCGCCTATTTTTAGGTAGAGTTCATATTGTATTGTCTCTCTATGGTATAATATAAAGCATCAAGTAGCAGTTACGTATGATAGTGTGTCATAGGATAGATACACATATAGATGCATACCATACGTAGGTACAGTAAGGCTGATTATGACAGAGTATTAGCGAGTGTTTACAGTATGGCGATTCTTATGTATTAAGCAACTAATACAAATTAGTCATGTAGCATGCTTTCAGAGTGGATAGAGTAGAGGGTACTTTTAGAAAAAAGGAAAGAGTACAGATAGAATATGAACGAACAATTGCAATCTATAAAGAGTGTGGGACCGCAACGAGTGAAACAATTGAATAAATTAGGAATCTATACGGTAACAGGTTTGTTGCATTATTTTCCACGTACTTTTGAAGATAGACGGCAAGTGTATACGATCTGTGAAGCTCCTATAGGAGAGATGATAGGTGTGACAGGGCAGGTAGTAAGGGTCAGTGAAAAACGCCCAAGACCACGTATGCATATTTTAACGGTTACTCTATCTGATGGAATACGTCAATTAAACTTGACATTTTTTAACCAAGCCTATAAGAAAAACTTTTATAAACTAGGTCAACAAATATATGCCTATGGGAAGATAGAACATACTTATGGTGCGTACCAAATGAATACACCACAAGTGGAAATGATAGAAGAAGGACAAGTCATAGACCGTGGTATTGTACCGGTCTACGGTTTGACGGAAGGTATGAAACAGTGGGGGATTCGCGTAGCCATTAAAAATTGGTTTGACCATAATGGCACTTTAGAAGACGTGGTCCCTCAAGATGTGATGGGAGACAAGTTTACCATGAGCCGTTATGATGCCTTTCGAGAAATGCATTTTCCTACATCGTGGGAACGCTACCAAGAGGCACGTGCACAATTAGCCTATGAAGAACTATGGATTATGCAAATGGGGGTATTGCTTCTTCGTGCCCATGAACAGGACCAGGGGGGATTCCCTATGACTGAGAATGGTTCCTTAGTGAATCGCATACGCCGAGGATTGCCATTTACGTTAACAGGGGACCAAGAGAAAGCCTTTGGGGAGATTGCTAAGGATATGGAGCAGCCCCAAGCCATGCAGCGGTTAGTACAAGGTGATGTAGGCTCTGGTAAAACGGTAGTAGCTGCTTTGGCGTTAGCTAAAGCAGTAGAAAATGGATTTCAAGGGGCGATTATGGCGCCGACGGAAATTTTAGCCACACAACATTTTGAAAGCTTTCAGGAACTCTTTCAAGATGCTCCGATACGAATGGCATTGTTGACTGGTTCAACGAAAAAAAAGCAAGATCTCTATGAAGCCTTAGAACGAGGAGACATCGATGTCTTGGTGGGCACCCATGCGTTGATTCAAGATAAGGTGGTATTCCATCAATTAGGGTTAATTGTAGTGGATGAACAACATAGATTTGGTGTGGAACAACGGGCAAAATTGCAGCGAAAAGGAGACCACCCTCATGTGCTAATTATGACGGCAACCCCTATACCACGGACTATGACCTTATCTATTTATGGAGATTTAGAACTTTCTTTGATTAAGGAAATGCCTCCAGGTCGTAAGCCTGTGAAGACCTACGCTGTGGATTCGTCCTATAAAGAGCGATTGTTGCATTTTTTTGAAAAAGAAATGCAAGCGGGCCGTCAGGTCTATGCAGTGTGTCCATTAGTAGAAGAGTCTGAAAAAATGGATTTACAAGCAGCAGAACAAATTTATTATGAATATAAAGAATATTTTGAGCCACACTATCGTGTAGGTTTGGTGCATGGTCGCATGCGTCCAAAGGAAAAAGAAGAAATTATGGATGCGTTCTATCGTCGAGAGATTCATTTGTTAGTATCGACTACGGTGATTGAAGTAGGCGTAAATGTGCCGAATGCGACGATTATGTGTATCCATAATGCAGAACGTTTTGGTTTATCCCAGTTGCATCAATTGCGTGGTCGTGTAGGTCGTGGATCGGCACAGGCCTATTGTATTCTGATTAGTGATAGTAAAAACCCTGATAGCAAAACTCGACTTTCACTGATGGAACAAACGCAAGACGGATTTGAACTAGCAGAACAAGACTTGCTCATCCGTGGTACAGGGGAATTATTTGGCTTGGCTCAGTCAGGTCTGCCAGATTTGAAAGTTGCGAACATTATCAAAGATATACCTATTCTTGTGGAAGCTAGAGAAGATGCTAAAATGTATTTACAATCCCACGGATTTGATGAAGTACAATCGACTTTGCGTCACCAAATGGAAGCACGTTTTGGACCACAGTATATGCGTATTTTATATAATTAATCTTACCTACTACATGTTGTTTAGTAAGGGTCATCTATGATACAATAAGGTGAGATTTTATCTGTAGCATGGTGCTATAGATATCTAGTGGTGAGGGAGGAAAGACTCATGCCTATTATTCATGTAGAACTTGTTGAAGGTCGTACTTTTGAACAAAAGAAAGCTCTTGGCGAAGCGATTACAAAAGCAACTGTAGAAACTGTAAAAGTACCGGCAGAAGCAGTAAAAGTAATTTTCGTGGACATGAAAGCTGATAACTATATGGAAGCTGGCGTTATGCGCTGCGAAAAGAAATAATTAGGAAAATTACCTACCAGAAGGATAGGTCTATGATAGGGTGTAGTCTCTTTCATATGTCCTGTCCTTCTTGTTTACATACTAGAGTAGATGAGGTGAATGGTGCAGAATCAAATACATGTGCTATCCGTCCCAATTGATGCGGTAACGATGACGGAAGCCGTAGGTAGAGTGCTTTCATTAGTGGGACAGCCAAAATTACATATGGTGGCAACGGCCAATGCAGAAATGATTATGATGGCACAGGATGATCAAAGATTGTTAGAGGTTCTGCAACAAGCGGATCTCGTTGTACCGGATGGAGCAGGTGCTTTATGGGCAGCTGAGCAACAGGGACAGCGTTTTCCAGAACGAGTGACAGGTTGTGACCTATTGCAACAGTTATTGAAGGCAGCTAAAGCACATAATATAAAGATATACTGCTTAGGTGGAGCTGAGGGAGTTGTCAAAAAAGCCTTAGAAAATATGACAGCAGAACTTGGAGAATTGCCGGTAGTGGGATATCATTCTGGATATTTCACAGCGGAGGAAGAAGTAGACATTCTTGATGAGATTCAACGTAGTGGGGCTCAATTAGTGTTTGTTGCCTTTGGGGTGCCGAAACAAGAGTTTTGGATTCAAGAAAAATTAGCCCATTTAGATGGTGTAGTCGCCATGGGAGTGGGTGGTTCTTTCGATGTATTAGCGGGCATGTTGAAACGAGCTCCTGTATGGATGCAAGAAAACCGCTTAGAGTGGTTATATCGATTGGCATTGCAACCGAAACGTATCATTCGTATGTTAGCATTGCCTAAATTTATGTGGACTGTATGGCGCCATAAACGTTGATACAGTATAGTTGTATCTTGTTGGAGCTATCACTAGTTAAGAGAGGTTTAATATGGGTTTGATTGTTAAAGAAGGATACCCTTTAATCGGTGCTTGTCTTGTTGTGACAGCACTGGTAGGCTACTTTCTATCATGGTGGTTAGGAATTATACCATTTGTACTGGCATTATTCTTTACTTATTTTTTCAGAAATCCTAATCGCCGTATTCCTCATGATCCAATGGTGTTAGTATCACCTGCGGATGGGAAAGTGATGGAAGTAGTAGAAGTGTTTGAGGACACATATTTACATCAACAATGTAAAAAAGTAACGATTTTTTTATCTGTTTTTGATGTCCATGTGAATCGGGCTCCAATGGCAGGTGAAATTACGTTTCGACAATATACAGAAGGTCGTTTCTTACCTGCCTATAAAGATTCAGTAGGATATGAAAATGAACGTCATACAATTAGCATTAAAAATGACAAGATGGAAATTGTGGTGACACAGATTGCGGGCTTGTTGGCTAGACGTATCGTGTCTTGGACAGATGTAGGAGATACCTTGGAGCAAGGTACCTTGTATGGTATGATTAAATTCGGTTCTTGCACAGAGCTATTTGTTCCATTAGACGTAGAGATTTGCGTCACAAAAGGGCAACATGTAGTTGGTGGAGAAACGATTATTGGGAGGGTGAAAGATGAATAAGTCTATATTTCCCAATCTTTGCACAGCAGCAAATTTAGCCTTCGGTGTGATCGGCATTAGTTTATCTGCTACAGGTAATTTTACTGGGGCAGCCATATGTGTGCTTTTATCCTTATTAGCCGATGGCTTAGATGGACGGATTGCTCGTGCTTTGGGTGTTTCTGGAGATTTTGGCCGTGAATTAGACTCTTTAGCCGATGTAGTTGGCTTTGGCGTATCTCCAGCTTTTATGCTGTATATGATGAGCTTGGATCACTATGGTTGGTTAGGCTATGTGCCATTGTTGGTATTCTCTGTGTTAGGGGCTTTCAGATTGGCACGATTTAATATTATGACGGAAGAAGTACACGGTTACTTCCAAGGGTTACCGATTCCTGCAGCAGGTTGTATGGCAGCTACCTATGTGTTAAGTGGTGTTCGTATTCCTGATGTGGCATTGATGTTGGCTATGATCGTCGTAGGTTACTTGATGGTCAGCAATGTGCATCATCCAGATTTCAAAGGGAAAGGTAGCGATCCAGTACAACCGATTGCCGTAGGTATTACTGTAGGTTGTGGTGTGTTTTGTTTATTGATGGACTATCGCTCCTGGCCGGTTTTGATTTTTGTATTATATGCTGTATATGGTATTAGTAATACTATCATCAACAACATTCGTAAATAGGAAGGAACTAGAATGAATTACGTTTGGTTTGACCTAATTATGATTCCCATACAGGTAATTATCGTATTTTATACCTTGTATTACTTTGTGTTGATGGTCTGTGGCATGTGGCATAAAAGTGATAAAACAGAATGTCCGCCGAAACATTCCTTTGCTATTATTGTCTGTGCCCATAATGAAAGTGCCGTGATAGGTCAATTGGTGAATAATCTACAAGTCTTAGATTATCCTCGCCACTTATATGATATCTTTGTGGTGGCAGATAATTGTAAAGATGACACTGCTAAGATTGCCCGTGAAGCTGGTGCTGAAGTGTATGAACGTTTTAACACAGAAGAAGTGGGTAAAGGATATGCCATGGGCTGGATGTTTGACAAAGTATTCGCCATGGAACGCAAGTATGATGCATTCGTAATTTTTGATGCGGATAATCTAGTGCATCCTCATTTCCTCTATGAAATGAATCGTCATTTGGAAAAAGGGGAGCCAGTGATTCAAGGGTACTTGAATGCGAAGAATCCAACCGATACATGGGTAGCGGGTACCTTTGCCATTGCCTTTTGGATGGTCAATCATATGTGGCACTTGGCTAAATATAACTTGGGACTTTCCACAGCCTTGGGTGGTACAGGTATGTGTATTCGTACAGATATTATCCGCGACTATGGTTGGTCATGTAATAGCTTGACGGAAGATATGGAATTTTCCTTGAAACTGTTAATCCATGGCGTGAAAACAACATGGGCGCATAATGCTATCGTCTATGATGAAAAACCATTGACCTTTATGCAGTCTTGGAATCAGCGGAAACGTTGGGCTCAAGGGCATTTTGACACAGGAGAACGGTATATTCCGAAACTTTTTGTGCAAGGTATTAAGAAAGGAAAATGGACGATTCTAGATGGGATTGTGCAGATTACACAGCCCTATTTCTTGTTACTGTCCGCCTTTTATATTATTATGACCTATATCAATGGTATTGTACCGTTGTATACGAATATTATTTACCAAATTTTACCAGTACAAGTATGGCAGATTATTGGTATTGGACAATATTTATTTCCACTCATTGTGTTAGCACAAATTAAAGTGCCACCAAAAGTTTGGATCTATTATCTATTGTATCCGCTATTCATCTATTCTTGGGTACCCGTTACCTTCTTAGGATATTTGAATCGCCACGATAAAGTATGGTCTCATACACAACATACTCGTGGGGTAGAACTAGGGGAAGTGAAACTAACCCGTATGGGCGATACCAGTCGAAAAACAAAAGAATAAACTATGATAAGAGCAACAGGATGTGAAAATTCTGTTGCTTTTTTTTCTAATAAGAAAGTGCTTACTATTCTTAAAATTTACTCTACGCAGTGCCCATTCTCTATGCTATAATGTATATTACGTATCAAATAATGTAGTATATATTATTCATAATGGAAGGGAAGACGAATGATGCCACCAGAGTTAGAAGAACCGCATCAAGGGCTCGGTTCAAGACAGAAAAAACGTATTATAGGAGTCAAACCAGGTCAGTTTGTGAAAGGCCTTGACGGGCTAAAAGGGTTAGCCATTCTAGGGGTCACGATCTTTCATTTATTTCCCCATGCAGCCAGTGGCGGGTTCATGGGGGTTTCCCTTTTCTTTGTCTTATCGGGATATTTATTAGCTTTTACCACAAATCAACAATGGAAGGTGGGAAATTACAGCATTTCCAAATTTTTTCAGCGTAGAGCAGAGCGGATTCTTATCCCCTTAGTGTTGATGGTGACGGTCATATTAGGGCTATGGCATTTGCTATTACCTGAAAAATTAGCGGGCATACGTCCAGAAGTGATTTCCATTTTGCTGGGGTATAATAACTGGTGGCAAATTGCACAAAATGCGGACTATTTTACCCGTTTAGTAAACACATCGCCATTCACCCATATGTGGTTCTTAGGGGTAGAAATTCAATATATTGTCATTTGGCCAATTCTATTTTGGATCTATACAGCACTGAAAAGACAATGGAGTTATACCATCGGTCTAGTATGGATGTTGGTGTTAGCATTAGGTTCCTCTGTCATTATGCCTCTACTATATACAGAGGGCATGGACGTATCTCGTTTTTATTACGGCACAGACACACGGCTATTCGCGTTGCTATTGGGCGCCTTTTTGGGATTGCACCGGAGTGAACAAAAACTATATCCTTTGGGCACTATGAAAGGAAATGTCATCAGCAGTGTACTTCTACTGGTAGGTATCATTGTAACAGTGCTAGGGTACATCTATTTAGATGGGCAAAGCCCTTCTCTTTACACCTATGGCATGGTAGCATTTACTTGTCTATTTGGTTTCATGGTGTGGTTAGTAGAACGTCCTAACACGCCACTTGGAAAACTGGTTGATGTGCCACTCCTTGCATGGTTTGGTAAACATAGTTATGGATTATTTTTATGGCAATATCCAATGATTTATCTCTTTGAACATATGGGTTTCATGGAATATTTTGCATCACCCATAGCCTACTATATCGTTTTAGTCTCGGCCATCATAGGCCTTACACTTTGGTCTGAAGCGGTGACGAATTGGTGTGTCCGTCAACATAGTGTCCGTGCCATTGTGGATGTCGTTCGTTCCTACTATGTGAAAGTTGTTTCTATCGTAGGGGCTATTTGTATTGTCCTAGGTATCTATGCATTTGCTACAGCATCAGAAGAGAAGCAACAAGACGTGACTGAATTGCAAGTGCGATTGGCGAAGAATGCAGAATCCCAAGCTGCAGAAAATGCGAAGGTAATCGATTTGTCTACTGTCAGTGATCCACAAGATATGGTGCATATGGCAGCCATTGGTGATTCCGTCATGCTTGGTTCCGCGCATGCATTACGAAAGGACTTTGCAGGTATACAAATTGATGCCAAAGTATCTCGCTATGTAGGAGCAGGTTTAGGGATTGCAAAGCAAATGGATGCTAAGCAACAATTAGGCAATGCGGTCCTTATTGGCCTTGGTACGAATGGTCCCATTACAGGCTATTATGAAGATGAAACAAAAGCATTGGTGCAGTATTTAGGGTCCAATCGTCAGATTTTCTGGGTCAACAATTATGCGCCAGGCATCCAATGGATTGAAGCCAATAATACATACTTAACTAAGCTTGCCAAAGAACATCCGAATGTGCATATCATCGACTGGGCTAGCCTAGCAGCAAAACATCGTGACTGGCTTGGAGATGACGGTATCCATCCGAATGATACAGGAGTGAAAGAATACTCTAAATTTATCCATGATGAAGTAAAAAAAGTATTGCTCCAACAAGCAGAAACAAATAAAAAACAGAAAAAGCGCTAAGCACTTATCTTACGATAAGAGGGATTAGCTAGGCATGCCAATATATAAGGGTTGTAACGAAATGTAGATTTACATTTTGTTACAGCCCTTTTGGTTTACCATTGATAGTCGACTCTCAATATTTTCAAAAAGTAAAAAAATAAGAGCCATATCTCTCGATACGGCTCTCGCAAAAGTATGGCTACTTTTTCTATATGTATACATATTAACTTAGTCTAAACCAATTGTCAATGACAAGAGTATTTGATTAATATCCCCTAAAATAGCACTACTAGTCAACGTTGACTGGTAGGAGTGTTTTCTAGGGCTTTAGAGGGTGCATAGAGAAATCCTAAGTACGCAAGTAAAGGAGGTGAAATTATGTACCATGTGGAGATTGAGCTGGATCATTTCTTTCAGCGTGCCTATGAAAGTGGAGCCAGTGATATGCATTTTGATACCTTAGAAAAAGAGGTGCAAGTACGATTTCGTTTGGATGGTCGTTTGCAAGAGATAGCTCGGATTCCCATGCCAGAAGGTGAGCAGCTGATGAATCGTTTGAAAGTGTTAGGGTCTTTAGATATTAGTGAAAAAAGATTACCTCAAGATGGGCGGTATGTGTGGACTCATGGAAATCACTCAGGAACGATACGTATGTCTTCCTTGCCGTCTGTGTATGGTGAAAGTCTTGTATGCCGACTCTTTTGGCATGATGAACAAATAAAATCCTTAGAAGAATTAGGGATGCCTGCTCATATCAGTGCAGAGGTGCGCAGGTTATTGGCACGCCCACATGGATTACTGCTTGTGTGTGGGCCTACAGGGTCTGGTAAAAGTTCTACCTTGTATGCATTATTACAAGAACTTAATGGAGAAGAGGAGCAAATCATCACCTTGGAGCATCCAGTGGAACGTATCGTAGAAAAAGCTGTTCAAATTGGTGTACAGCCACAGATTGGTATGACTTTCAGTAAGGGATTACGTGCTATTTTACGGCATGACCCAGATACCATAGTAGTTGGTGAAATTCGTGACCAAGAAACGGCGCAGCTAGCGGTACAGGCTGCACTTACGGGGCATCGTGTGCTCTCCACAATTCATACGAACCATGCCCTAGGTGTGGTGGAACGATTGGTGGATATGGGTGTAGAAGACTATCTTGTACGTGCCACCTTGACCGGTGTTATCTCGCAACGATTGGTACGAAGGCTAGTAGATGGAGCGTATCATGGTCGTTGTGGATTGTATGAGTTACTAGCCATTCCGAACCATGATTGCCATTGGCAACAGCTAGATTCCTATCTGCTTTGTTCTTTGGAAGAGTCAGCTCGGCGAGCCATCGAGGAAGGTTTGACTACGGAAGAAGAGGTACTTCGTGTGGGGGTAGTACTATGATTTGGTCACAAGTATTACACGAAGCTATCAAGCGAGGAGCTACAGATATTCATGTACAAAGTGGTACGGTCTTTTGGCGCTTGGGCATGGACGTAGTACCTACAGAGTACCACTTATCTGATGAAGACATGCTAACGTTTCTAACCGACCAAGTACATACCATATCGGATACTATGATGTCCTATGATGGAGCCATGACCTTTGAAGGCTTACGCATTCGGGTTCATCTATTCCGTTGGCGTTCTGGTTGGGGCGGTACCTTACGTATTTTATATCCCCCTAAAACAGGGCTAGATACATCGGAAGAGGGCAATTTATTGCGCCGTATATCTTCTTTCAAAGAAGGTTTAGTTATTATCGCTGGTGCTACTGGTTCAGGAAAATCTTACACTCTTACCTCTTGTTTAATGCACATCAATGAAAGTATGCGTCGCCATATTATTACACTAGAAGACCCCATAGAATATGTATTGGACCATCAACAGTCCTTAATACATCAACGGGAATTGCATACACACTTTCATCATATGGCAGATGGTATTCGAGATGCATTGCGAGAAGATCCAGATGTGATTTTAATCGGTGAGGTACGGGATAAGGAAACATTGGAAGCGGCACTACATGCGGCGGAAACGGGGCATCTCGTATTTGCTACCTTGCACACGCAACGTGCTACTATGTCCATTAATCGGATGATTTCCATGTTTCCAGCACACCAACAAGAGGAAGTGCGGACACAACTTTCACAGATATTACGAGCCGTCATCTGTCAACGACTGGTTGTTATCGACGATAGATTTATACCGGTACGAGATATTTTAATTAATACCCCTGCAGTGGCTAACTTGATACGGCAACGAAAGGAGCCACAAATCGTATCCATACAAGAAACGCAAAGGCCCATGAAAACACTGGAAATGGCAGTTGCCGAGTTAAGGTCAATCTATGGTTCATCGCCAGTGTTAGAGTCTGTATTACAGGTAAATTAGTGGAGAATATCTATGAGTTGGTATACGTATGAAGGATTTACGACGGATAAAAAAATAGTGTCAGGCAAAGTATGGGGCGACTCTGAAGAGGAAGTGCAGGCAAAGCTAGCCTATCAATCGATAACACCGATTCATTTGGAATGTGTTGTTGTGAAGTCAAGAAAACAGCAATGGAAAGCAGCTCATATGATTCACTTTGCCTATCGATTACATATGTTGTTGGGCGCAGGTATTTCTTTACGAAAAGCCTTGGATATGATGGTCAATACAAAAGGGGCCACTATTCCTTATGGAGATATTCGTGAAGATGTAGGACGTGGTATGGCACTATCAAAGAGTTTATCCAAGTATCAGTGCCCTATCATTGTCACCACTATACTGCAGGCGGGGGAAGCATCAGGAACCCTAGTTGAATCGTTAGGCATGATTCAAAGTATGTACGAAGAAGAGCATCGATTACGCCAACAATTAGTATCAGCCATTACATACCCATCATTTTTGGTGGTACTTATGATAGTATTTGTAGGCGTTGCAGTGGGTTTTATTTTACCGCAATTTAAATCAGTTTTTGAGAGCATGCAAATTGAATTGCCACCGCTTACAGCAGCTCTTTTTGCAGGAGGTACATGGTTACAACAAAAAGGGGTGTATCTCCTGATTACCTTGCTAGTATTCGGTATGGTTTTCTGGAAATCGTACGAACGAGAATCTGTGAAATTCAGTGTGCATCGTAAGGTTTGGCTATGTATGGCACAAAGGGAATGGCTTATGGCGTGATGGTACGCATGTGTCAGATTTGGAAGCTACTTTTAAAAAGCGGTATACCTTTGTTACAACTGTTGGATATGACAGAATCGCTGTGGGGCAACCGCTGGGCAAGTGCGCTACAAAAAGAGGTGAAAACTCGTATTTCCCAAGGGCATGGATTTACGGATTCATTAGAAAAGGTGCAATTAGGAACTTCTTTTTTATGGGATTTGCTTCACATCGGAGAAGAAACGGGTGACCTAGAAAGTATGTTAGACCAAGGGCATGCGTATTATAAGGGGATTTTGGACCGGACTGTGAAACGAGGAGAACAATTATTAGAACCTATTATGCTTAGCATTATGGGCAGTATAATCGCTTTACTTGTGGTAGCGGTAATGTTACCGATGTTTAATTCAATTTCAGCCATTCAATAGGAGGAATTATGGAAGCAGTACGACAACGTTTGTCTTTACGACAACGGAAGCAACAAGATGGATTTACCTTAGTGGAATTAATGGTTGTGGTAGCAGTCATTGCTATTTTAGCATCCTTGGCAATGCCACAGTTTTTAAATGCTTCAAACAAGGCGAAGGAAGCGAAAATTAAATCAGATGTTACAACGATTTCTAATGCAGCACAGTTGTATATGATGGAACAATCTACCGATACAGTACCTACGGTAGAGACATTGTACAAAGAAGGCTATTTAACAGAACATGTGAAAACTCCTAAGGGTGGAGAATATACAGTCACCAGTGTACAAAATGAAGGCGGTAAAGGTAAACATATTGCTGTCACTGCACCTGATGCTGCTAATTAATTAGTTAAAGGAAGAGGGAAATATGGAGTATGTATTAGGAGGTATTGCTGGTATCACAGGAGTTGCAAGCCTCTATCTCATTGTTTCTTGGACCTATATGAAAACACATAGTATGTGGTGCCTTATGTCCATTTTTGCTCATGTCATAGGGACAGTAGGGCTTTGCTATACCTATCAAGTTGGATACATTACGAATATCTATGAACTGGCACTTCTTTATATGCTGGAGGTAACGCTCTTTTGGGGATCAACCATCGATAAGCTATATTACATTCTTCCCGATGAGGGAGCTATTCTAATTTGTATATGTGGATTTGTTTACCAATGGATAGGTAATGGTGATGTATTGATGATAGTAGTCAATGCCCTCTGTATGGGCGGATTGTGGTGGTCATTGCGGTGGTTTAGTCGTGGTGGTGTGGGATTAGGTGATATCAAATGGTTGATTGCCATTAGTTGTTGGCTCACATCAGTGGAATGTTTGGCATTATGCGGACTTTCCTCTGTCATTGGCATCTTGTACAGTTGTGTGTGGCGTGTTACATCTCCGAATCATACCTATATTCCCTTTGGCCCTTCTTTCAGTATGGCAACCATATTACTATTCATATGCCCTGTAGGGAGGTGGCTTTGGTGAAAAGCCAAGAGAATATAGAAGGGTCCTTATTAGTGGAAGTTGTACTATATATGACTATTTTTTCTCTTGTTATAGGCATGGTTTTATTATTACATAATGAAGAGCAACGAGAGTATCATGTATTTGATCGAGAAGGTCGTATCTTATTTGCCCATGTGAAACGTATGCAACTTGCTACTTTGTATGGAAACTTACAGAATAATAATGGTGCCAATCGTGTTGTCCTAGAGCGTATGCGATATGGATATATTAATACAAATAACTCTTTAGTGTACCGTAATTTACCAGAATCTATGCATATCGAATTTACTGGAACTTACCCCAGTATTCGATTTATAGCTCATAAAGGAGTTGGGAAAGTATTTACTGTTACATTAGTAGATGATCTAATTCGCTATAAACGTACATTCATTTTTGCCCGTCAATCAGGGCGTATACGTTGGGAGGAATCAAAATTTTGAAACTAAAAGAGGAAGGATTTCTCTATATGGATGTATTAGCTTCGTTGTTTGTAATGAGTCTATTATGTTCAACTTTATTCGTACTCATGATGAGCAGTATCCAACAATATGGAAAAATGATGGAAGAAGATAGAATATTACAAGCTATGATTTTGTATATGGAAGAGGGGAAGGCTAGTTGGGCACATGGACAGATTCCGGAGTCTGGTGAACCACCAACTGTGGGAACAACTACTTTTCAGCGTAAGACAGAAATAAATCAAGAAGGAGTACGTATATTAATGGTAATAGCCTATCGTCATGGTGAAGAAATACATCGGTTCACTACTTATTTATTGCCTTCTAGCCAATGAGATACATCATCAAGATGACGAAAGAGGCAAACTGAAAATATAGTGCAGTTATCTGATATAGATTAAAAAACGAATTGTTATGATTTCGAGATAAGTATATAAAAAATTGTGATGTGCAATGGCGAGGTAAAATGCATGGGTATGGTATTACGCTTGAAAAAGACGAGGACTTTTTGTTGGATACCCAAGGGTAAACAGGGAACAGCAGGATTTTTACTGGTGGAAGCAGTATTAGGAAGTCTGTTATTAATGACCTTCGTAACAGGTTTTTTCTTAATCACATCACATAGTGTGAAGTGGATACATATGTTGCATCATCGTCATGAGTTGCTGTTAGATGCTAGGTTTAGTCGTATACAGATTATGAATCGCCTTCGCTATAGTGAGAAAAGACCGATAGTTAGTAAAGATGGGTCATGGCTAGTATCTCCATCAAACTGGAGGATACGCGTCTATCAAGATGCCTTTGTGACCATATTATCTGATGGACAATTGCAGGATATTACAGAAAATGAAATTAGTCCCAAGATTGGAAAAATACATGTATTTCCGCAAGGGTCTACATTTTTTCAGGAACGATCAGATGGTCTTGTTGACTTACATTGGTATTCAGAGGTACGTCCCTATTGGCGGCGAGATCATATTCAACTTATGGAAGGTGGACAGAACCGATATCATGTACAGACAGGCATTCTGCCGTATGCCACCTATCTTCAGAGATTACAACATATAGCAAAGTAAGTTGGTACTTTGTCATAATAGATAGAAATACGCATATGAGCAGAAATACTAAGCATACATGTTAATATGCATAATCTATCTATAGGGTTATGAATTATGTCAGAAGCCGTAAAATATATACAAAAAAACAGTTAGTTAGAAATAGATGCTTGTAGAGCACTTATATTAGGTAATGTATGCGAGGTTAACTATTATGTTGCGCTGGAAAGGGCAAAAGAAAAATGGCTTTGTATCATACATGATATTACTAATAGCGATGATGACCATTGGTACTTGGGTGGCTTGGCTACATACGATGCAGATTACGTATCAAAGCATGATGGATGAATATCGTTTTGTTCGATGTCAATATGGCATAGAGCGAGGCATAGTATTAGGTACAAATAAAAAATTCTTTTTAGCTCATCAAAAGGAAATAACTGGTAGTGGTTCACCGAAATATGTACTAGAAGAAACGGATACGGAACGGATTGAGGCTATTTTATATAAAGAACAAGAAGAGCAACTTTATTGTTTACGGCTCTTATGTACTGATGTAGAAACAGAAACGAATATAAAAAAAGATGTATACATTAAGACCATATATAAAAATGACATACTAGAGACGATACAAATAGAATGGGTCAGAGAGTAAGGAGGTTTGTAGTGAAAAGTAAACGAGTGATGGGTATTGCCATTGGACATGATGAAATTGTTGGGATAAAAGCCTACAAAATTGAAGGTACTATTGTGCTAGAAGATGTAATCGTTCAAAAACGACACAGTAATAAGGGAACTGATGTGAAAGAGTTTTTTGACTATTATGGAGAAGTTGGTATATCTATTGGTTGTGTTTTTGAATCGCCACTTCAATCAGTATACATGGAAACACCGATGATGCATAAAATAGATCAGTACTTATTTGCCCACCGTGAGGGAAAACGAATCTTTCAGAATGAAGATTTCCCTAATGCTATCGATTTTGCCTCTAGACCAGGTACAACGGAGGAGCTAATGTGTATGCTCATCGTAGCCTTAGAACGAAAACAAGTGAAACAGGTGGCGCAAGGGATTCAACAAGGCGGAGGAGATCTTCGTGTTATCGATTACTGGCCAGCACCTCTTGCGTTCAGCCGTGGTCGAGAATCGTCTATGCTTTGTATCACCCCAGAGGAAGATAAGGTGCAAGTATCTTTATGGAATGATAAATTCTGTACGGCGCATACCTTAGTATCATTAGATGTGAATGAAGTATTGGAAGCCTGTAAAACGGTCTATGAAGATAGCAAACAATTTCAAGTGCCCTATCCTAAGGGAGCTATTGTAGTTGGTTTTGATGAAACAAGATCTAAAGCTTTTGAGTCTATTTTAGAAACCTATGGAACAATTGATCAGGTACCCCTTCATATAGTAGACAAAGGAGAAGATTATAATCCACAGAATATAAATCATGAAATGGCATTTGGTTTAGCGATTAGGTTACTTGCCGATGGAAAATAAAGAAAATCTTAATTTTATAGAACCGGATATACAGTGGGTGTGTTGGTATATTCGGTATAAAAATATATGGTGGGCCCTATTAGCTCTAGTGATCATTATATTAGTGGGTTCTGTGGCGATAGGCACAAAAGCATATATACAGTATCAAGACATTGTAGAGAAACAGAAAGAGGCAATATCGCACCATATTGATGCTAAGGAGGCTCATAGTGTGTATGATTCTATGGTTCATGAGAAAACAAAAGAAGAACCATTGCCACAGGGGACGTTGAAGGAATGTATATATGTATTAGATGCATCGAATACATATCATATTCAATTGGTTGAGTGGTCGACCATGAACCAATGGTATGTGGAAGCTAGAGGAAGCAGTGAAACTGAATTGCATCAGTTTAGTTCAGTGTTGAGTCGATTAGGAGGTCACCGTCATTATGATGAAGTGGTGGAAAAAGAATCCGGAACTGCACTATATCGTAGTCGTATTACAGCCACTATGGAAAGCCTTACCAATCCCCAAAAGAAGTCTACTTCTAGTCGTTAGTGTGTACTGTTGTGTAGTGGTTATGGGTATTAGTATGATGGTGTACTTTCAAGGAGAAACGAAACGAATCTCTGCAGAGGTTGATGAAGAGATACTTTTACAGGAGGCAGAAACAACATTTTTAAATAGTGAAAGTTATCAGTTTGTCAAACAATTAGATGATACTATGTTAGACCTAGAAGGCTTGTATCATTTGGTGCTGTCCTCCATGGAAGATAGCCCCCTAATCATGGTCAGTACACATAAAGAAGAGGGAGCTCTAGATGTGGTAGTACAAGGGTCTACCATAGATATGGTGCAGTGGTTGGTAGGGATGCAAAAGGTACATCCTACCTTGCGTTTTAGGATAAAGAAAATTATTCACTCACAAAGTGTGACTACTTTACAATGTAAGATTTATGAAAATACCAAAAATTAGTCCTAATGGTTTGTCAAAGTATAGTCGAGTATAGTAAAATAAAGTTAAAATTTACTACTAGATGGAAGAATGAGATATTATAAAACATGAAAACGACTATCAAGAGAAACATTATCCTCATTGGTTCTATGGGGAGCGGAAAAAGTCACTTAGGTCGAAATTTAGCGGATGCCAAAGGCTGGCAGTTTGTTGACACGGATCGAATATTAGAAAAACGATATAATATGCCTATTGCTGATATTTTTAAGACAATAGGTGAAAAGGCATTTCGTCGTGCAGAATTTGAAGTAATTAAAAAGGTGGCCATGTATCATGAAGCGGTGATTTCTGTAGGTGGAAACTTCCCTATTGACATGCGTACATTACGATATATGCAAAAATACTCTTTTATTGTAGGTATACGTGCTTCACATTATCGGATTGTAAATCGTGTCAATCGGTGGATTGGTAAGCGACCGACCATGAATTATGATGATGTATCTGGGTATGTAGCATGGATGATGCGACGGTGGAAACCCTTATATCGCAAATGTGACCATGTGTTAGATACTACATACAGTCATACGGATGAATTGGTGACGAGTATTGACGGATCCATAAAGTCTAAAGGCATATATTTTAAACGGCGAAAAGTACACCAAGGTGAATAATATGAAACGTATAGCTATTTTAACAAGTGGTGGAGATGCACCAGGAATGAATGCAGTCATTCGTTCTATCACAAGAAGTGCAATATATGAAGGCCTCGATGTAGTAGGAATACAACGAGGCTTTTTGGGCGTTTTAGAAGAAGACTTTATTTCTTTGACTCGGCGTAGTGTAGGGAATATTGTGAACAAGGGAGGGACGATTTTAAAATCTTCCCGTTGTCTTGAATTTAAAGAACCTGAACATCAACAAAGAGGCTATGATAATTTACGTCGTCATGGTATTGACGGATTAGTCGTTGTTGGTGGAGATGGTTCTATGTGTGGTGCTAAGGTGTTGTCTGACCTAGGATTACCTACGGTGACAATTCCAGGCACTATTGATAAAGATATGAATGGTACCGATTATACAATCGGCTTTGATACAGCTCTTAATACCATCATTGATGGGGTGAGCAAAATTCGTGATACCTCTACAGCTCATGATCGTGTAGCTATTGTAGAAGTGATGGGACGACATGCAGGTCATATTGCTGTGTACGCTGGCGTCGCATGCGGTGCTGAGGTGGTACTGACACCAGAGGTGCCAATGACATTAGAAGAGGTAAAAGAATCATTAGAAAATACTACTCGTAATGGTAAAAAGAATAGTATTATTATCGTTGCGGAAGGAGCCTATAGTGCTTTTGAAGTGGCTCAATATATTAAAGCACATACATCCTATGCACCCTCTGTGACAGTGTTAGGTTATTTACAACGTGGTGGATCACCGTCTGCTTATGATGCATTAATGGCTGCTCGCTTAGGAGAGGCAGGAGTACGTGCCTTGTTAGAGGGACATACACATCATCTAATAGGGGTTCATTGCAATCATATTGATGCGATAGCCTATGAGGAAGCTGTAATATGTGAGTATCCTTTAGATACTTCTTTATACCAATTAATACGAGTATTAGGACAATAATTTCATAGTTGTTTTGCTATTGTATTGTATAAGATAAAGAAAACTAACTTTAGTTTTCTTTTCTTTTTATCCTCTATCTATGGTATGTTTTGTTTTATACTATAGTAAAGGGCTACTTATAAAAGGAAGCTATCAGCAGGCGTAAACCAGTTTAAGGAGATGAAAGTCTATACTATATGTTGGAGTTGGGGCCTATTAGAGTAAGGAAACACCATTTTGGTGGCATTCTATATGTAATCGATGGACAAAAGGAGATATTTTATGTGGAAAAATAAAAAATTATGGATTGCCATTGTGGCTATCTTAGTGGTAGCTATTGGTGGATGGCAATGGTATAGTAGTAGCCAAACAAAAGAGGCACCTACCTATACAACGGGAAAAGTAGGAAAAGGTAGTATTTCATCTACTATTAATGCAACGGGAACGATTAATCCTGTTCGCTATGTAGATGTATCTACCAATATTCCTGGCAAATTAGAATCTGTTTTGGTGAAAGCCAATCAGCATGTAACAGCAGGTCAGGTCATCGCTACTATTGATTCTCGTCAATTACAGGCTTCTGTAGATAATGCAAGGGCCACACTCAACCAAACAGCCACAGATTTGGATCGATACCGTACGTTAGTGTCACAAGGTGCCATTTCACAGCAAACCTATGATAATGCCTTAGCAGCCTATGAAAAAGCAAAAGCTAGTTATGATCAAGTAGCAGCAAACTTAACAGATAGTACTATTACAGCTCCTATGGATGGGACCATTATTGGAGAACCTTTGAAAGCAGGTCAAACTATCGCCACTGGTATTTCTACACAAATGATCATTGCCACTATCGCTGATTTGTCTGATTTAGAAATTTATTTAACAGTTGACGAAACAGATATTGGAAATGTAAAAGAAGGTGCCAAAGTAGATTTCACGGTCGATGCACATCCTGGTAAGACTTTCACGGGTACTGTTAAAAGTATTTCTTTAGGTACAAAAGGTAGTATGGGAACGACCAGTTCATCCGTAGTGTATTATACAGTGCGCGTAGCAATTCCTGCTGGTGATGTAAGCCATTTCTTTCCTAGTATGACCGCACGTGCTACGATTCATGGAGAAGAACGACAAAATGTATTGGTAGTTCCATTGGCTGCTGTTCGTTCTGATAAAGTGGGAGAATTTGTGTATGTCATCAAAAATGGTAAACCTCTTAGAACCAGTGTAAAAACTGGTATGACTGGTGATTCTACAATTGAAATTATTTCTGGAGTAGAAGAAGGTGATGAAATCATTATCAGTGGTGATGTAAGCACGACAAAAAAACAACAACAGAGGGGGCCATTCTAATGGAAACTCCAAAAAAAGCAGTCATTACCTTGGAGGGGATTACGAAAACCTATGTGAATGGAAAGTTAACGGTACCAGTATTACATGGTATTGATTTGTCCATTTATGAAGGGGAGTTTACCTCTATCATGGGACCTTCAGGATCTGGGAAGTCTACGTTTATGAATATCTTAGGATGTCTTGACAGACCTACCAGTGGTTCCTATCGATTAGATGGAGAAGAAGTAGCCCATCTGGGGGACGATGAATTGGCCTATGTACGAAATAAACGAATTGGGTTCGTGTTCCAAAGTTTTAATTTATTGCCTAAATTAACGGCTCTAGATAATGTAGCATTACCGATGGTCTATGCAGGAGTGTCTAAAGCAGAACGTAAAGCTAGGGCTAGTCAGTTATTGATAGATTTGGGGCTCGGTACTCGGTTGGATCATATGCCAGCAGAATTATCAGGGGGACAACGACAACGTGTTGCTATTGCGAGGGCATTGGCAAATGACCCAGCGATTATTATGGCGGATGAACCTACAGGTAACCTTGATTCAAAAGCAAGTTTAGATGTGATGCATATCTTCACAGAATTATATCGAGAAGGGCGTACCATCATTTTAGTCACCCATGAGCCAGATATTGCTGAATATGCAGGTCGCAATGTGGTTTTAAAAGATGGTCTTATTGTAGAAGATAGAATAAATCCCCATATGAAAGGATTGCAGGTAGGAGGTGAAAGCCATGTATAAGGAAGGTTTCTTAATGGCTTGGTCATCTCTAATAGCCAATAAGATGCGATCATTATTGACGATGCTAGGTATCATCATTGGTGTAGCTGCGGTGATTGCACTTGTATCCATTGGATATGGGGTTCGTCAACAAATCACAGAATCTATTTCCAGTTTGGGTAGTAATCTATTAATGGTTTATCCAGGGGCTCCTAGAACACCAGGGGTACGCCCGGTATCTGGTGCTAATAAAACGTTAAAAATGGGCGACTATGAAGCTATTTCGAAGATGGATAGCGTGCAAGCAGCTTCACCAGTAGCAGCTAATTCGTATTTAACTGTGTACATGAGCAAGAATTGGACCACAACTGTGAATGGTGCTAACGCTGACTTTCAGTATGTAAACAATTGGACTATGAAATCAGGTCGTTTTATTACAGATAGTCAAATTGAACGCCGTGAACGGGTGGCAGTCATAGGTGCCACAGTGGCAAAAAACTTGTTTGGTAATGAAGATCCCATTGGTAAGGATATTCGGATTCATAAAAATTCTTTTAAAGTAGTAGGTGTCCTTGATGAAAAGGGTTCTGGTACTATGGGGAATGATCAAGATGATGTTATTGTAGTACCGTATACAACTATGATGGAACGTGTGATGGGTGTTGATTATTTGCGTATGATCTACATTCAAGCAAAAGAAGGCGAAGACTTAGAACGGGTGCAAGCAGATATAGAAAATATCTTGCGTGTCCGTCATGGCATTAAAAATCCTGATCTCGATGATTTTAATGTGAACAATATGGCGTCCATTATGAAGGCGGTAGAAGAAAATACAGCTACCATGACCTTATTCCTAGGTGCTGTGGCAGCGATTTCTTTATTAGTTGGTGGCATTGGCATTATGAATATCATGCTTGTGTCTGTTACGGAACGTACTCGAGAAATTGGTGTTCGTAAAGCCTTAGGTGCTACGTATCGTACGATTATTACACAGTTTTTAATTGAAGCCATCGTCATCTCTCTCGTAGGTGGTGCCATCGGTATTTTAGTGGGGATTGGTGCGTCACAGCTGATTGCTACAGTAGCTAAGTTAAAAACTGTAGTGACCACAGGACCTATTTTATTATCCTTTGGATTCTCTATGACGATAGGTCTTGTATTTGGTTTATATCCGGCTAGAAAAGCAGCTAAGTTAAATCCTATTGATGCCTTACATTATGAATAGGTACTTTCATCATGAAAGTATGTTATAATATATAAATTGAAAGGATGTGTGTCTATGAAAATTAGTCAAGAGGAAATTAAGAATATTGCCTTATTATCCCGATTAGAAATTAAAGATTTAGAGGCTGCTGAAAAAGCCCTCAGTAATATCCTTACCTATGTGGAGGAATTAGAAGAATTAGATTTAACAGATGTAGAGCCAATGGCTCATGCGGTGCCATTACAAAATGTGTATCGTCCAGATGAGATGAAACCATCATTGCCACGTGAAGCGGCATTACAAAATGCACCTGAAGAAGAGAATGGGTATTTCAGAGTACCTCGTGTTGTACAGAACTAGGAGAAGATACATGACTCTTTTTGAATTACATCAAAAATTAGTAAATAAAGAAATTTCTGCCCTAGAGCTTACAAAAGCTGTATTGGCACATAAAGATAATGTAGAGCCAACAGTACATGCGTACTTGTCTGACTCTCATGAAGCGGCGTTAGCACAAGCAGAGGCTGTAGATGCAAAAATCGCCAAGGGAGAAACTATTTCGCCATTAGCAGGGATTCCTGGGGCGATTAAAGATAATATTTGTACAAAAGGTGTGGCCACTACATGTGGATCCCATATGTTGGAAAACTTTGTGCCTCCGTACAATGCAACGGTTATCGAAAAATTACAAGCTCAAGATGCTGTTATTTTGGGTAAATTAAACATGGACGAGTTTGCTATGGGTAGTTCCACAGAGAATTCTGCTTTAGGCAAAACGACAAACCCATGGAATCCAGATTATGTTCCAGGCGGATCTTCCGGTGGTAGTGCAGCGGCGGTTGCCAGTGGTAGCGCAATCTGGGCATTAGGCTCCGATACAGGTGGATCCATTCGTCAACCAGCATCCTACTGTGGCGTGGTTGGTTTGAAACCAACCTATGGCAATGTATCTCGCTATGGATTAATTGCTTATGCATCTTCGTTGGACCAAATTGGCCCTGTGACAAGAGATGTACGTGATGCAGCCATCGTGTTGAATGCTATTACAGGCCATGATTTCCATGATTCTACATCCATCCCAGGAGATCGTGTCGATTATACAAAAGCTCTTGTGAAAGATGTAAAAGGCTTGCGCATCGGTGTGCCTAAAGAATATTTTGGTGAAGGTTTACATCCAGAAGTGCGTGCAGCTCTGGAAAAAGCTATTGAAACGTATCGCAATATGGGGGCCACTATTGTAGATATTTCCTTGCCAACTACAAAATATGCCTTGTCTGCGTACTATATCATCGCTTTAGCAGAAGCTAGTTCTAACCTAGCTCGTTATGATGGAGTTAGCTACGGCCTTCGCGTGCCAGCAGATAATTTAGTGGAAATGTCCACTAAAACTCGTACGGCAGGCTTTGGTGAAGAAGTACAACGCCGTATCTTGTTAGGTACCTATGTATTGAGTTCTGGTTATTATGATGCATACTATTTAAAAGCTCTAAAAGCTCGTCGTTTGATTAAAAATGAGTTTGATGCAGCATTCCAAGAATGTGATGTATTATTAACACCAACCGCTCCGAATACAGCTTTTAAATTTGGTGAAAAAATCAACGATCCATTGACTATGTATTTAGAGGATGTATGTACAGTGCCAGTTAACTTGGCAGGTATCCCAGGTATCAGTATTCCTGCTGGATTTGGTTCTAATGGTATGCCAATCGGTATGCAATTATTGGCGCCTGCTATGGGTGAAAGTACATTGTTGCAAGCAGCCTATAGTTTTGAACAAGAATGTCCTGAATTTACAAAATTGCCAACTATGGGAGAATTGAAACTATGAAATATGAAACAGTCGTAGGCCTTGAAGTTCATACTGAACTGAAAACAAATTCAAAAATTTTCTGCTCCTGTACAACGGCCTTCGGGGGCGACCATAATACACATGTATGTCCAACTTGCTTAGGTTTACCAGGAACAATGCCTGTATTTAACCAAAAAGTGTTGGAATATGCTATCAAAGTCGGTTTAGCATTAAACTGTGAAATCGTACTATTCAATAAATTTGACCGCAAAAACTATTATTACCCAGATTTGCCTAAAAACTGGCAAACTTCTCAATTTGACTTGCCTATTTGCGTAAACGGTCATCTTGATGTAGAGGTGAATGGTGAAACTCGTCGCATTCGTATCAACCGTATCCATATGGAAGAAGATGCTGGTAAATTAGTGCATAGTGGTGCTACTATTTCTAGCTCTGATAGCTCCAATGTAGACTACAATCGTACAGGTGTACCATTGTTAGAAATCGTATCAGAACCTGATCTTCGTTCTGGTGAAGAAGCGCGCCAATATGTGGATAAAATTCGTGCTATTGTACAATATTTAGGCGTATCTGACGGACGTATGGAAGAAGGTAGTTTGCGTTGTGATGCGAACATTTCTATTCGACCAGTAGGGGAAACTAAATTAGGCACAAAAACTGAAATCAAGAATATGAACTCTTTAACAGGTATCCAAAAAGGCATTGAATACGAAGCACTTCGTCAAGCAGAAGCATTGGAAGATGGAGAAACGATTGTTCAAGAAACTCGTACTTGGGACGATAGTAAAGGTATCACTCTTTCCATGCGTAAGAAAGAGAAGGAAAATGACTACCGTTTCTTCCCAGAACCAGATTTGGTACCTATTGTGGTAGACCCTAACTATGTAGAAGAAATTCGTCAATCCTTACCAGAATTGCCAGAAGCGAAACAACAACGCTTCATGGAATCCTATGGATTGTCTAGTGAAGATGCGCGTACATTGACGAGCCAACGCGGTACAGCGGACTATTTCGATGCGGTCGTAGAGGCTGGAGCAGATGCAAAAACGGCATCTAACTGGATCATCGGTGATTTGGCAAAACTTGTGAACGATGCTGGTATTTCTTATGCGGATAGCAAAGTACAACCAAAACAATTGGCTGATATGATTAGCCTAATTGAAAAAGGCACGATTTCTGGTAAAATTGCAAAACAAGTGATTGTCAAAATGTTTGAAACTGGTAAAAATCCAGACAAAATTGTAGAAGAAGAAGGCTTAGTTCAAATTACCGATACAGGAGCTATTGAAGAAATTGTAAAACAAGTCATTGCAGATAATCCAAAATCTGTGGAAGATTTCAAATCTGGTAAAGGTAAAGCTATCGGATTCTTGGTGGGCCAAGTGATGCGTGCCTCTAAAGGTAAAGCCAATCCTGGCGTAGTGAATGAATTGTTGGAAAAACATTTACAAGCTCTATAGGAGTGACTATGAGTCAAGAACAAAAGTATGATGAAGGAACGCGCGTTCTTTCAGAAGAAGAATTACGTGATTTTGACGGAACAACTATTGATGAAGAGGGGCGAGCATACGATGCTCCTCATCATCAATCTTCTCAACAGGAACAAGACCAATTTCAAACCATTCCTAATATGAAGATATTTTTGTGGAATGCTCTTAGTTGGAAGTGGAAACTAGGCATAGCAGTAGGCGTCGTGATGCTTATTATAGTGTTATTTGCACTAGCTAAATTTATCATTGCTGGTGCCTTTGTGATTATTTTAGCTTGGCTAGTAATGCGCTTGTTGGGAAAGTTATTTTTTTAAATGTAAATACAGAGGTTGTATTACTATGGAACAAACATTTTCATGGAAGCGGTTTGCATGGCTAGGGATAGGAACGTTTTTGTTCTATCTGTTTATGGCATGGGCGCTGCCTGTGACGGATACAGTGGAATCAAACTACGCTTTGTCTGCCGTGACCATGATGAAACATGGAGAGTTTTTGTCTCCTATGATTTATGACATGTATTGGTATGATAAACCAATTATGGCATATTGGGGGCTTATACTGTCCTACTCTTTGTTTGGTATCTCTGATTTAGCTGCTCGATTGCCATCCATTGTCGTTTCTACTTGTACAGTATTAGCGATGTATCGGATGGCTTTCAGTATATATCAAGTAGAACGGATTGCTATGTGGAGTGCCATTGCCCTAGGAACGGCGTTAGAATTTTGGTACATTGGTCATGCTGTCGTGACGGATGGATATTTATTTCTCTTTTCTATGGGTATTTTTTACTATTTATATCGTGGTATCACTGGTGAAAGTCATCGCCATATGGTCTATGCGTATATGTTTGCTGGGTTAGCGGTGCTTACCAAAGGCCCTGTAGGGATCGTGCTACCAGGGATTATTTTAATTCTATATGTGGCCTTGAATCGTCGTATGGATTGGTTCAAATATGTCTTTTCTTGGAAAGGTATTCTTGCTTTTATCCTAGTTGTAGCACCGTGGTATGGATATATGTACTATGTTCATGGTGATGCTTTTATCCAAGGATTTTTAGGGCTACATAATGTGACGAGAGCGACGGTACCAGAGCATCCCGAACATAATTGGTGGTATTTATATTTTGCCTTGTTGCCAGTATGCATGATGCCATGGACTAGCTTTGTAGTTCGTGGTATCAATGAACAGAAACACGCCTATATTTGGTATTGGTCGATTTTTTGGTTTGTAGGAACCGTTCTGTTCTACACGTGTATGGCCACTAAATATGTTACCTATACATTTATTATGCTGATTCCTTTGGCATTATGGGCAGGCATGGGCATTCATGCTGGTATAGAAGGATACAAAGAACGTAAGATGACATGGAGGGTGTTTACCCTATATGCACTGGGTGGATTTCCATTTTTACTAGGATTAGTCATAGTGGGATTGAGTGTGTCTTTGTCACATAGTGCGTATCTTTGGATTAGTTTGGCAGTGACTGTGTTGACGTTTATTTATGCCGCTAGTAAACGAACAGGGTCTGTCTTAGTGTACAGTATGGCAACGAGTGCGATCATTTTTTATTTAGCATTAGTTCCTAACTTAGTGCCAGTTATGGAAGACCAATCTGGAAAAGTATTAGCCAATGAAGTGATGACATTGGAAGGCACTACGCCATTAGAGGTGTATCAATATGGTAATTATCGTACGTCTTTATCCTATTATTTGGGACGAACTACTTCCTTTATACATTACAAAGAACATGAAAGTGTTTGGGAAAATGTGAAAAATATCATGCCTATGGTGAAACCTACTGACTTGGCAAAAGATACAGAGAAACTATCACGTGCTTTGATTTATGTGCCAAATAAATACGCAACGTATTTTAAAGAAACAAATTTATATGACCAGGTTCAACCTGTAGAAAGAAATTCTCTAGGAGTCTTTTACAAAGCGAAATAATGGTAATTATAGTATTGGGGATGCTCCTAGGGAGTATCCCCAATAAGTTTCTGTTACTATAGGACAGGCGGCATGAGACCTACATTCAAGGAATATTGTATGACTCGATAATAAATGAAGGAGGACAGAGAAAGCGATTCTAAAAGGCTTATGTTTATATACAAAAAATAGATATGAAACAGGCACCAACGCAATAGCTGGCGCCTGTTTTGTGCTTGTAGTAGTTTATTTCGCCTCAGGATCTAAGGACAATGGTTGTGTACCTAACATTGTAGTTAAGTTATTGACATTAAAGCGATAGGCTTTATTGGAGAAATCTCGTGTTACATCGTAGTTACCAGATGGAGCATGTATGATGCCTACGAGCATATCATACAATAAGTCATTGGTGAAATATTGTTGCTCATGATTGCGTAGGGTAATTGCTGTTTCTGGATACGCATTACGATATGTAGGAGATAAGTAAACCCACATTGGTATCCGTGTCATTCCAAAATTGAAGATATCTGGATTGTGAGATGTTTTAATATTTTCTCCATGGTCAGAGAAGTATACCATGGCTTGTAAGTTTAAGTTATCCTTAGCATAGGTGTAAATTTCTTGTAACAGCCAATCAGTGTAGAGTTGGCTATTTGCATAGGCTTCAATACCTTCAGGGTTTGGACCTTGTTTCCATTTGCTGAACTCGTGAGGATATCTATCGTTGTAGTAGATATGACTACCCATAATATGGATGACAATAAAATTATTTTGGTTCTTTGGTACGTCTTTTAACAGTGGTAACAAAGCGCCATCATATTGATCGGAGAAAGCATAGGATTCGTGAGCCCATCGAGGGGTATCACTAGCCTTAGCAATGAGGGAGATAGCCGTATCATATTCGCCATACACACCTTGGTTAGACAGCCAAGAGGTGTGATACCCAGCTTTTTTCGCCACATCGATAATGGTAGTAGCATCAAAGAATGGTTTGTCGTCATATTGATTGCGCTCTGTTAGGGCTCTTTCCAAGGTTGGTACAGTCTGCACATAGGAAGAGTAAGCGTGTTTAAAAACATTAAAGTTTGGATTTTGATACAGGGAACCTTGCCATGGTGTATCATCGTAAGGGAAGTCAGGAGTATACATTTTCATGTAATCTCTAGAAGAAGATTCTCCAATGACTAAGATGACAGTACCTGGAGTTTTTTGTGCCGCTGTTTCCGTAGTGCTTAAGTGTAAATTGTTAAATACACTCACATGCTTATCATTATAAGATTGCAACTCTTTCATATAGGCTCGAACTTCTAGCCAATTGCTGACAATATCTGTACGAGGGAAAAGATAATATCCACCATACACGATGAGAGCGATGGATAGAATCCACTTTATATCATTTTGATACCGCTGAAAGAAAGAGGAATAGAACACAGTAGGCTCATCGTTCGTTTGAGCTTTCATATTGGCAAAGTATAAAAGACCAAGTATGATAGCGATGCCAACAACAGCACCACCAATACCACCAACACCGATGATGTTTTTCACAAAGCCTAAGGCTTCCTCGGGGTTGGTTTGGTACAATGCCATCATAGTGGCAGGAGTAATACAATGCCAAGTGGATAGATAGTACCCGATTTGACCAACTGGGATAAGGAGAAATGCTACGTCAAGGATGCTGTATAGAGCAGACCAAATACGTTTTGCCTTTCCCCATTGTAGTAGCCAATAGTGGGTGACACTAAGACCACAGAATAAGACTAGACCAAATAAAAAATCATTGGCGAATTCGTAGAAGTAAAAAGGCTTTTCATAAGACCAGTGAAATAAGAGCGGGAATGTTAATGCCCAACTGATACCTACGATGCCATGACCAATGATATATCCCTTTGTAAAGGAACTACGAATGATCGATTGTAAGACTGTTAAGCCTACAATAGTAGGAACGAATAAGGTAAGGATATCTTCTATGTCAAACCCTAAAGTAATTGGTTCGTAGATGTAAAATAGTGCCACTGCGATGATAGTGGACACGATGGTATACAGTCCCAACTGTTTCCATCTTTGACGATGCATAGTGTCGCCTCTCTTTCTGGGTGTAGCAATTTTCGCCCATTTCATTTATAATACTTATTAGATACATACGTTGGTATGTCTATGTATTATTCTAACTGTTTCTAATAGGAAATGCAATTTTTTCATACAAGGTGTGGTGAAAGCCATACCTTTATTTTTGGTAGAAAGGAGTTTTCATGAATACCTACGATTTTAAACTGGATATTTTTGAAGGCCCTTTGGATCTTTTGTTGCATTTGATTGAAAAGAATCAGATTGATATATACGATATTCCCATTGTGCATATCACCTCACAATATATGGATATACTCAAAACTTGGAATCAATTTGATATTGCCTATAGTAGTGAGTTTTTAGTGATGGCAGCTACGTTGTTGCAGATTAAGTCACGCCTTTTATTGCCTAAGATAAATCATAAGGATGAAAGTGATACAGAAGATCCACGAGACGAATTGGTGAATCGATTGGTGGAGTTTAAACGCATCAAAGAATTGACGGGTCTTCTTGAAGAACGTGTATCCGATGGGGCCTATGTATTTAATAGACCGGAAGAGCTTAGCCAAGTGGGATTAGATCTTGTTTGTACTGTAGAGTGGGATGCATTAGTGGCATGCTTTCAGAAAGTGCAGGAACGATATGATCGACCTGAGATAGAAGCTCCCAAAGTTATGATGGAACGTGAAGAATATACATTGGAACAAGGGATTGAAGATGTATTATTAGCGACGAGGAATCAACAAGTGCCTTGTGTAAATTTATTTGCTTCGGTACAGACGAAGGAAGAAAGTGTGGTTACATTTTTGGCGTTATTAGAGTTAATGAAACGTCAACTATTGCGAATTATAGTGGGCAATCACGATATATATAACGTGATTGTAGAAGGTATAGAAGAAGGAGATGCGCTGTGAATAGCATTGAATTTCAGCAGTTAGAGGCTGTATTATTTGCAGCAGCTACCCCTTTAACGATAGATACATTAGCAGATATTTTTGAAGTCTATGCACCAGAAGTTGAAAAAGCTATCAAAGGTTACGAAGAAAGGTTAGTACAGGAACGGCGAGGAATTAGGATTCGTAAAAGTGCATCGGGCATAGAACTAGTGAGCGCCCAAGAATGCAGTGAATTTGTTACTAAAATTCGCCATAGAGATGAAAAACTATCTGGAGCGGCTATGGAAACGTTGGCTGTAATTGCTTTCAAACAGCCTATCACAAAAGGTGAAGTAGAAGAATTTCGTGGTGTGAACTGTGAAAAAGTATTAAAACAATTATTGGCCCGTGACATGATTGTAGAGTTAGGACGAAAGGAAACTATCGGACGTCCTGTGATTTACGGAACATCGGATAACTTTTTAAGGACTGTAGGTGCCAATTCTATTGAAGAATTGCAACAGTCTATGCCTCTTTCAGCGGGGTTATCCATAGATATAGAAGGAGATTAATATGGAACTAGAACGTTTGCAAAAATATATTGCCCGTTGTGGTGTGGCATCACGACGAAAAGCAGAAGAATTGATTACTTCTGGCAAAGTACTTGTGAATGGTAAATATGTAAAAGAACTGGGTGCAAAGGTAAATCCTACACGGGACCGCGTTAAAGTGGATGGACAACTATTGGAGCCAGAGGCATTGGAATATTATATTTTTAACAAGCCAAAAGGGGTGATTACATCCATTACAGATCCTGAAGGACGCAAAACTGTTATGGATTATATTAACTCTGTAAAAGTTCGTATTTATCCTGTAGGCCGATTAGACTACCATACAGAAGGATTATTACTATTGACGAATGATGGAACTATGGCGCAAAATTTAGCCCATCCATCAAAAGGTGTGACGAAAACCTACGAAGTAAAAGTAAAAGATCGTGTGCTTGATGAACATTTAGAACAGTTAGCAGTAGGTATCAAACTAGAAGATGGTATGACGGCGCCTTGCGAAATTACAGACTACGGATTTAATGGAAAAACAGGTCTTACCACTGTAGAAATTACCATCCATGAAGGGCGTAATCGTCAAGTACGCCGTATGTTTGAACACTTTGGGTACTCTATTCATAATTTGAAACGCATCAATTATGCGGGATTGAATTTGAAAGGGTTGAAACGTGGGGCTTTTCGTAAATTAACTCGTGAAGAAGTGAAACAATTACAAGCGATAAAATAAGGATACATATGAAAAAAATTATTGTCATCGGTGGTGGCGCTGCAGGTCTTATGTCTGGCGTCCGAGCTGCACAATTAGGTGCCTCTGTGCGTATCATTGAAAAAATGAAGATGGTGGGCCTTAAAATGGGGATTACAGGAAAAGGGCGTTGTAATGTGACCAATGCAGCTCCTATAGAAGATTTTATTAAGCAAACGCCTGGAAATGGTAAATTTCTATATAGTGCGTACCAACAATGGACAAATGAAGATATGATTCATTTGCTCAATAGTTGGGGTGTCCCTACTAAGGTTGAGCGCGGTGGCCGTGTGTTTCCAGAGTCTGATAAAGCAACGGATGTGCGCAATGCTTTTATAGACACGTATCGTAAATTAGGTGGACAACTTCATTTAGAAGAAAGTGTTAAGGATTTAATCGTACGAGATGGCGCTATTACAGGTGTGATTACAGATAAAGGAACCTATGAGTGCGATGCAGCTATCATCGCAACAGGTGGGATGTCCTATCCATTGACTGGCTCCACTGGAGATGGCTATGAATTAGCCTCTTCTGTGGGACATTCTATCGTGGAATTGAGACCATCTTTAATTCCTTTAGAAACAAAAGAACATTGGGTGAAAGATTTAATGGGGCTGAGCCTTAAAAATGTAGAAGTCTCTATTATTGCGAAAAATAAAGTGCAGACAAAACAATTTGGAGAAATGCTATTTGCCCATTTTGGGGTCACAGGACCGATTATTTTATCAGCTTCTCATACAGTGACCAAATTATTGAAGAAAAAGGTAGATCCCATTACTATTGAAATTAATCTAAAACCAGCATTAACTAAAGAGGTTTTAGATAAGCGGGTACAACGTGATTTCAGTGAGTCTCAAAATAAGCAATTAGTGAACGTATTGAAAGGTTTATTGCCATCCAAGTTAATTCCAGTTATATGTCAATTAGCAGAATTAGAAGGAACCAAGGCGATTCACGATATTACCAAAGAGGAGCGCTTGCGACTGGTAGATACGATTCAACATATGCGACTCACCGTACATAAACCTCGCCCTATAGCAGAGGCTATTGTGACAGCTGGTGGCATTTCTGTAAAAGAAGTAGATCCCAAAACGATGCAGTCTAAATTGGTGCATGGCTTATATATGGCAGGAGAAGTCTTGGATGTGGATGCATTCACAGGGGGATATAATCTGCAAGTTGCGTTTTCTACAGCCTACGTAGCTGCTACTCATGCAGCAGAAGGAGGAGTCTAATATGAATCGACGAATTTCCGTAGCCATTGATGGTCCTGCTGGTGCAGGTAAAAGTAGTATTTCTAAAGTAGTAGCCAAGAAATTAGGGTATTTATATATTGATACAGGAGCTATGTATCGTGGCATTACCTGGGCACTACTGAATGCGGGTATATCTATTGATGATGTAGATGCAGTAGAAGCTGCTTTGTCTAAGATTCAATTAGAACTACGTGTAGAAGAAACGGGTTTATCTGTATGGGTAAATGGAACAGATGTATCCCAAGATATCCGTACGCAATATGTGACAAGTCACGTGTCTCAAGTGGCTGCACAAAAAGCAGTGCGCACTAAGTTGGTAGAAATGCAACGTCACATGGCATCAGCGGGCGGTGTGATTCTTGATGGTAGGGATATTGGTTCCGTTGTGTTACCTAATGCGGAATTAAAAGTCTATCTAACAGCATCTGTGGAGACTCGTGGGCATCGACGTTGGTTGGAGTTGAAAGATTCCGAGAATATCTCTTTGGAAGAAGTATGTCGTACTGTAGCAGAGCGAGATGCCATGGATATGAATCGAAAGGAATCTCCTCTTGTATGCGTAGATGATGCAGTGGTTGTAGAAACGGATCATCTTAGTATAGAAGAAACTGTTCAAACTCTTGTTGACTTAATTCGTAAAGCGGAACTAGGAGGGCATCATGGATAAATTTTCTGAATGCTTATGGAGATCTGCGTTTACCATCGTTTATGGATGGTGGTATGGCACAAAGGTATATGGGAAAGAAAATGTACCTAAAGAAGGGCCGGTCATCATTTCTCCAAACCATAAGAGTAATAATGACCCTCCTTTATGTGGCTTTGCATTACCACGTCATGTGAACTTCATGGCAAAAGAAGAGCTATTTAGAAATCCAATTTCTAAATTAGTTTGTACTTGGCTAGGAGCCTTTCCGGTGCGACGAGGTGGAGTCGATAAATTAGCTATTCGTCATGCTATGAATTTATTGAAGGATAATTTAATGCTTGGTATTTTTCCAGAAGGGACACGACAAAAGGGTGATTCTTTAGGGCGCTTTCACGATGGCGTAGCTTCGATGGCGTTGCGTACAGGGGTGCCAGTAGTACCGATAGCCATTGTAGGAAGCGATAAAATGATTCGTGGAGAAGTAGCTGTTATTATTGGAAAACCGATTGTAGTAGCAAAAGCAAAAGCAACTGTAGAGGCTATTGCAGACGTGAATGATGTGGTAAAAACAGCTATCCAAACTATGATTGATGAATATAAAGCAGGTAAGTATAAATAGGGGAATGCTATGTTTACAATACGATTAGCAGAAAATTGTGGGTTTTGCTACGGCGTAAAGCGTGCTGTTACTATGGCAGAAAAAGCAGCAGACTCACAAGATTTGAGTTATACATTGGGACCAATTATTCATAACCCTCAAGTAGTAGGTCGGTTAGAAGATAATGGTGTCTATGCCATTAATGAATTGAGTGATGTAGAAGAAGGTACTATTATCATTCGCTCCCATGGGGTTGGTCCAGAAGTATATGAAGAGGCAGAAACAAGAGGTTTACCAGTTATAGATGCCACCTGTCCTCATGTGCAAAAAGCACAAAGAGATGCGAAGTCAGTTGTTGATGAAGGGCTTACGCTCATTATCTTGGGTGAAAAGAAACATCCAGAAGTAAAGAGTATTAATCTATGGGCAGGTAATAAAGGTATTATAGTAGAAACAGAAGAGGATGCTAGAAATATTCAATTCGTGGAAAAAATTGGAGTTGTAGTACAAACTACCTTTTCACAATTTAAGTTTCAAAGTATAATAAAAATATTAGAACAAAAATCTAATGATCAAAAGATCTTCAAGACAATTTGTCAGGCTACTGAGGAACGTCAAAATTCTGCTGTAGCTTTGGCGAAAGAAGTGGATCTTATGATCGTGGTAGGTGGGAAGAACTCCGGCAACACGACTAGATTAGCAGAAGTATGTCGTGATGTAGGGTGTACTACATACCACATCGAAACTGCTACTGAAATACAAATGACGTGGTTGAAAGACGTCACAACAGTAGGAGTCACGGCTGGTGCATCGACACCAGACTGGATAATTAAGGAGGTCATTCAGACGATGGAAAATTTTGCAGAATTATTTGCAGCATCAGAAGCGCAAGCAGAAGAATTTAAGAAAGGTAATGTGATTGAAGGGGAAGTTGTACAAATCGATGACGAACGTGCATATGTATCCTTTGGCTACAAAACAGAAGCACAACTAGAGAGAAAAGAAATGGCATACCCTACACCAGCTTCTGCTAAAGATGTATTAAAGGAAGGCGATAAAATCAAAGCTGTTATCCTTAACCACATCAAAGAAGATAGCCCAATTTATCTTTCTATCACTCGTTTGGCTAAAGATGAAGATTGGCAATATGTTATTGAAGCACAAGAAAAAGATGAACCAATCATCTGTAAAGGTGTGGATGCAATTCCTGCAGGTTTAGTCGTAACTGTTAAGTCTTTACGTGGTTTTATTCCACTTTCCCAAGGTGACATTCACTTCGTGAAATCCCTTGATAACTTAGTAGGTACAGAATTCGAAGCTAAAGTACTTGAAGTTGAAGAAAAGAAAAACCGTTTAGTTCTTTCTCGTCGTGAAGTACTTGAAGTGGAACGCCAAGCTAAATTAAAAGAAGCGTTAGCAAATGTAGAAGTTGGCGGTACTTACAAAGGTACTGTTCGTAAAATCATGCCTTATGGCGCATTTGTTGATATCGGAGGAATCGAAGGTTTACTTCACATTTCCGACATTTCTTGGCAAAAAATTAAACGCGTTGAAGACGTGTTAGCGGTAGGTCAAGAAATCGATGTTAAATTACAATCCTTTGATGAAGAAAACAGCAAAATCTCTTTATCTTTAAAAGCATTATCCAAAAGCCCATGGGACGTTGCAGAAGAAACTATCCATGTAGGTGATGTAGTAACTGGTAAAGTAGTTCGCACAGTACAATACGGTGCATTTGTTGCTATCAACGATGATATCCAAGGTTTACTTCACATCTCTCAAGTGACTAAACAACGTAATGCAAAAGTAGAAGACTACTTGAGCCGCGGTCAAGAAGTAGAAGTAGAAGTAATTTCTTTCAACAAAGATGAAAAGAAATTAGGTTTAAAATTAACTGAGTTAATGGAACCAGTAGCAACTGAAGAAGAAGCTGAATAATTTCTAGATAATAGAAGAACAGTAGGTCCAATGGACTTACTGTTCTTTTTTTGCTTTCGTTTATGTGATACAATATAAGTTGATAAACTATGTGTTCTTACTCTTCCTTTGAGGAAGTTGAAATATGAGGTGAAAGCATGTCAAAACCATTAGTTGCGGTCGTAGGAAGACCGAATGTAGGAAAGTCTACATTATTTAATGCCATTGTTAATAAACGAATTTCGATCGTAGAAGATATTCCAGGTGTTACACGTGATAGAATTTATTTTGATGCAGAATGGCTACAACGTGAATTTACTATGATTGACACTGGTGGGATTGAGTTTATTACTGCAGAAAGTCATGAAATTCCTAAAATGATGCGTTTTCAGGCACAACTAGCGATTGAAGAAGCTGATGTGATTCTCTTTGTTGTAGATGGTAAGCAAGGGATTACCATTGCTGATGAAGAAGTGGCCAACTTGTTGCGTGCTAGTGGTAAGCCTGTGATTTTAGTAGTTAACAAAATCGATAGTGTAAATCAAGAGGCTAATATTTATGAGTTCTATAATTTAGGTATTGGTGACCCAATTGGTATTTCTGCTAAAAATTTGATGAATTTAGGTGATTTACTTGATGATGTAGTGAAACATTTTCCTCCACAAAGTGCTGGTGAGGAAGATGAAGATACAATCCATGTAGCCTTGATTGGGCGTCCTAATGTGGGTAAATCATCTCTAACAAATGCCTTATTAGGTCAAGAACGTGTTATTGTTAGTGATGTGGCTGGTACAACACGTGATTCTATCGACACCCATTGGAGTCATGATGGACAGGATTTTGTATTAATCGATACAGCAGGTATGCGACGTAAATCTCGTATTGATGCACCTGTAGAAAGATATAGTATTGTTCGTTCTCTCCGTGCTATTGATCGCTCTGATATTGTTGTTTTAGTATTAGATGCTACAGATGGAGTGACTGAACAAGATAAAAAAATTGTTGGCTATGCTCATGAATCTGGAAAAGGTTTAGTCATCGTTGTCAATAAATGGGATCTGATTGAAAAAGACGATAAAACTACATTGCGATTCACAGAAGATATATATGATGAAATGGGATTTTTGCGTTATGCTCCGATCTTGTTTGCTTCAGCTTTAACGAAACAACGTGTTCATCGCTTAGCAGAATTAATTAAATATGTATCTGAGCAACAACATATGCGTATTTCTACAAGTGTGTTGAATCAATTGTTATCGGATGCACAAACAGTTAATCCAGTGCCATCTCGTGGTGGACGTATTCCTAAAATTTATTATATGACACAGGCTAGTGTAAAACCGCCAACATTTATATTATTTGTGAATGAACCTGAATTGATTCATTTTTCCTATATGCGTTTCTTAGAAAATCGACTTCGAGAATCCTTTGGATTTGAGGGAACTCCAATTCGCTTAGTACTTCGTGGTAAGAAGGGATCTGATGAAGAATGATAACGGTGGAAATTGTTGTATTAGTTTTACTTGCATACGTAATAGGTTCTATTCCTACAGGTTTAATTATTGGAAAGCTATGTTTTCATACAGATGTACGTCAATATGGTAGTAAAAATATTGGTGCTACCAATACGTATCGTGTACTAGGGATGAAAGCTGCTTTGCCTGTTTTCCTAGGGGATGCTGGAAAGGGTGCCATAGGAGTTCTCTTATTTTCGCCGAATCCAGAATGGATGATTGTAGGTGGCTTATGTGCTATGATTGGTCATAATTGGTCTATTTTTCTTGGCTTTTCTGGCGGTAGAGGGGTTGCGACAGGATTGGGGGTACTCATTGCATTATCTCCTATAGCGGCTATAATTTGCTTTGCTGTATGGGGCATTATTGTCAAGTTTACTTCCTATGTGTCCTTAGGATCTATCGTAGCAGCTACTCTTGTGCCTATTGTGATGTATTGTTTATCTGAACCTTTACCATACATCATCTTTGGCGCTATAGCGGCATTATTTGTCGTATTCCGTCATAGAGAAAATATTGTACGTCTTTTGCAAGGAAAAGAATTAGCTGTTAAACGTATTACAAAGGATAAGTAATTATGAAAATTGCAGTCATTGGATCAGGTAGCTGGGGCACTGCATTAGCTCTAAAAGGGCTAGAGGCGGGGCATCAAGTGACGATGTATTGTCGCACGGAAGAAAAAGCAAATTATTTGCGTGAATATCGTATTAACCCTTATTTGCCAGATGTAGTTTTACCACTTACTTTAGAGTTTCAACATTCTTATAGCAAAGCTTTACAAGATGCAGAAGTGGTATTGATGGTTACTCCATCAACTTATGTGAGGCGTACTCTACAAGAATTAAAGCCCTATCTAGGACCTTCTATGATTATAGTAGGTTGCTCTAAAGGATTGGAAAAAGATAGTGAAAAGCGATTATCTCAGGTTATTGAAGAAGAGGTACAGGGCTTAGTGAAAGCAACGGCTATTTTATCTGGGCCTAATCATGCAGAAGAAGTAGGCCGTGGTTTGCCGGCTGCCACAGTTGTAGCAAGTCAAAATGAAGATGCTATATGTAGTTTGCAACGTGCTTTGGGAGGTCCTAGTTTTCGAGTGTATGGGAATACAGATGTAATCGGCGTAGAACTAGGAGGAGCCACAAAAAATATTATTGCTTTAGCAGCGGGAATTGCACATGGCATGCAATTAGGAGATAATTTGTTAGCAGCCTTATTAACTCGTGGTCTTCATGAAATGACAAAGTTTGGTGTTGCCATGGGAGCAAAATCAGAAACCTATGCAGGGCTTTCAGGAATGGGAGATTTAATCGCTACTTGTATGAGTCCCCATAGTCGGAATCGGCGAGCTGGACAAAAGTTGGCAAATGGAGAAACTATGGAGGATATCATTAATCGATCCCAAATGGTGGTAGAAGGTTTTTTTGCAGTACGTATTATATATGACATAGCTAAAGTAAAAGGGATTGATATGCCTATTACTAATGCTTTGTATGAGGTATTATATCATCAAGTTTCTCCTGCTGAGGTGTTGATGCAGTTAATGATGCGAGATGTAAAACAAGAAGTTTGTAATAAGTAATAGATTATGAGGAAGATTTTATAAAAAATCTATTGTACCCCATAGTAAAATCATGTAGAATATACAAGTATAGGTAGTAAATTATATGAGAATTATTTCAGGAACAGCCAAAGGGCATACTATACAGGCTCCGAAGGGTATGGATACAAGACCTACACAAGATCGAGTGCGTGAGAGTATTTGTAATGTTATACAAAGTCGAAGAGGATTTTTTGAAGCTCAGGTGCTAGATTTGTTTTCGGGTACTGGCGCATTAGCCATAGAGTCCTTAAGTCGAGGTGCTAGTCATGCCATCGCAGTAGATACACGCACTGTTGATTATATCCAAAGTAATAGCCGACACTGTAAAGTAGATGATCAATTAGAAATTATGAAATGTACTATGGAATCAGCACTTACACGGTTACAAGGAAAGCAGTTTCAGTTAATATTTTCAGATCCCCCTTATGAAAAAGGGTATGTTCAAAAAACTTTGGACTTAGTGGACGAGTTACAATTACTTACCGAAGATGGCTTTTTAATTATAGAACGCCATAAGAATGAAACTCTAGAATTATTGCCTAAGTGGGTGGTTGTGAAAGCTTTATCCTTTGGGTATACTCGCGTTGACATTCTTTGTCGAGAACCATAGAAAGGGGCTTATACTGTGAGAATTGGAGTTTGTCCAGGTAGTTTTGATCCTGTTACAAATGGACATATAGATATATTTGAGCGCGCTAGTAAATTAGTGGATAAGTTAATAGTAGTAATTTTAGAAAATCCAAATAAGAAGTATTTATTCACTTTGGATGAGAGGGCAGAGTTAATTCGTCAATCTGTATCACATATTTCTAACATTGAAGTTGATTTTGGAAGCGGTTTGTTGAATGAGTATGTGAAATCACGAGATAGTCATATCATCATCCGTGGACTTCGAGCTTTAAGTGACTTTGAATATGAATTTCAACGTGCTTTGTTTTCAAAATATTTGGATGATGAGATTGAAACTGTTTTTATTATGACCAATAATAAATATGCCTTTGTAAGCTCTACAGGTATACGGGAATTGGCTAGGTATGGTGGTAAGTTAGATGGCTTAGTACCTACAGTTGTGAAACAAGCATTGGAAGATAAATTTCATAGAAAACAAGATAAATAGGAGGACATCATGAGAACAGAAAAATTATTAGAAGAGTTGGAAAATTTAATTGTTACTAGTAACAATATGATTATGACAAATAAAAAATTAATTGAAGAAGAAGAAATTATGCGTATTGTAGATGCATTAACAGAATCTTTGCCCCTTGAATTAGAAGAATCTCGTCGTATTGTAGCAGAGCGTGATCGTATTGTAGCGGAAGGTCAAAAACAAGCGGATGCATTAATTGAACAAGCGAAAGAATACATTCAAAAATTAACAGAAGAAAGTGAATTGGTAAAACAAGCACAAGAACATGCTAATCATATTATTGCAGAGGCTAATAAATCTTCGGAAGAACTCAAAAATAGTTCTATTCAATATGCTAGTGATGTATTCAAATATGTAGAATCTAATTTAGAGCGTACATTAGAAGCATTGCAAGAAAATCGTCAAACATTGCACAAATAACATTAATTAAGCACTTTTTGAGAGGTACTCTTAAAAGGTGCTTTTTATTAAAATTAGAGATTTTTATATTTGCTAGTCATACAAAATTAAAAAAATAAAAGGAGTTTTTATAATTTCGTCGAATACTAACAATATCAGTTTCATGTAATACTATGAGGAGGTATACTATGAATTTTGAAATTCGTAATGGCCACGATTATATTGATGAAGTAAAAGATTTGTTTGTAGAGTATGTACGATCATTAGGAGTATCTGCTAATTTAAGAGAGTTTCATGGACTGGAAGAAAAATATAAAGGTGAAGGTGAAGCCTTATATATTGCCTTTATCGATAACAAACCAGCAGGCTGTGTTGCGTTGCGTTATGTAGATAGTAAAACAGCGGCCATGAAACGGTTGTATGTTCGTCCAGCATTTAGGCACAGTTCTTTAGGTACAAATATGGCTAAAATGGTAGTAGAAGATGCTCGTGAATTTGGATATAAAACATTGCTACTAGATAGCTTGCCAAGTATGGAAAATGCAAAAGAATTATATACAAGCTTAGGATTTAAAAAATTAGATGGTACCAAGAAGCCGGTAAAGACAGTAGTTCATTTATCATTACCTCTGTAGAGGTCAATCATTGATGGATTTTATATTCATCATATAAATATGTAAAAAGCTGTAACAAATTATGCTCCTTTTAATTTGTATACAGCTTTTTTCGTGGATAAAGATGTTTTGAGTCTTTATGGATAAAAATATTGATGTATTACTTATCCAGATACTGTATAATAGGGTGAGTATAGAAAGTCTATTAATTGCATTAGTTCTATAGGAAGGTGAGACCTTTGAAGGGTAAGCATATTGTAGTAGGTGTAACAGCAGGAATAGCAACCTACAAAGCAGTGGATTTAGTAAGCCGTTTATATAAAGCGGGAGCAGAAGTAAAAGTGGTAATGACGAGAAATGCCACTAAATTTGTGAGTCCCCTTGTGTTTGGTGAAATTAGTAAACACAAAGTGGCTGTGGAAATGTTTGAAAATGTACAGAATTGGAATGTAGAGCATATTGCCTATGCAACTTGGGCAGATGCTTATGTGATAGCACCTGCAACGGCTAATATGATTGCTAAGATGTCCAATGGTATTGCAGATGATATGTTATCTACCCAATTATTGGCGACTACGGCCCCTGTATTTGTATGTCCAGCTATGAATAGTAACATGTATACCCATCCAACTGTGCAAGAAAATTTAACTATCTTGCGTGGTAGAGGTGTTCATGTGCTAGAACCTGACAGTGGACTCCTAGCATGTGGGGTAGAAGGAAAAGGGCGTTTGCCAGATCCGCAAAAAATTATGGACTGGGTGGACTTTCATTTAGGGAAAACAGAACTACTGCAAGGTAAAACTGTTATCGTCAGCGCTGGTGGCACACAAGAAGCAATTGATCCAGTTCGATATATTACGAATCGTTCCAGTGGGAAGATGGGTTATGCAGTGGCTCTAAAAGCGGCCCAGGCAGGAGCTAAGACAATCTTGGTATCTGCTCCCACAGATCTTGCTGTGCCAATTGGTGTAGAGCGTATTATAGTTTGTTCTGCTACAGAGATGAAAGAGGCTATAGATAGTCACTATGACTCTGCAGATGCGGTGATTATGGCTGCGGCTGTGGCGGACTATCGTGTAGCTGAAGTAGCGGACAATAAAATAAAAAAACAAGAAACTATGACATTAGAGCTAGTAAAAAATCCAGATATATTAGCAAGCTTAGGAGAGCGTAAACAGCAACAAAAATTAATTGGTTTTGCGGCGGAAACACAAGATGTTATTACCTATGGAAAAGAAAAAGTGCGCAAAAAGAATTTGGACATGTTAGTGGCTAATGATGTGAGTAAATTAAATGCAGGATTTGATGTAGATACAAACGAAGTGACATTTATTTATCCTGGAGATCAAATTGTAAGTTTACCTAATATGTCGAAACTTGATGTGGCAGAACGCATCATTCAAGCCTTGGCAGACCTATAAATCTATGCTATAATACATGTTAGTGATTTTAAACTAAGTATTATATGTATGATACAAGTCTCATCAAGAGTAGTGGAGGGAAAGGCCCTGTGAAGCTACAGCAACCATTCCTGATGGAAGAGGTGCTAAATCCAACGATATTTGATCGGAAGATGGGGATATAATTCCTCATCTTGGGATGAGGAATTTTTTTATTGGAGGTTTATTCATGGCAGAAAAACATGTATTTTTCACTTCTGAATCTGTAACAGAAGGTCATCCAGACAAAATTGCTGACCAAATTTCAGATGCTGTATTGGATGCTATTTTAGAAAAAGATCCAACAGCGCACGTTGCCTGTGAAACATTAGTAACAACAGGCCAAGTTCATGTAGTAGGCGAAATTACTACCAATACATATGTAGATATTCCTCACATTGTTCGCGATACAATTCGTGAAATCGGCTATACTCGTGCAAAATTCGGTTTTGATGCTGATACTTGTGGCGTTAACGTAGCGATTGACGAACAATCTGCAGACATTGCGATGGGTGTTGATGAAGCATTAGAATCTCGTGAAGGTGGTAGTGATGCCTTTGATAAAATCGGTGCTGGTGACCAAGGTATGATGTTTGGTTTTGCATCCAATGAAACAGAAGAATTAATGCCTATGCCTATCAGTTTGGCGCACCGTTTATCTCATCAATTAACAAAAGTTCGTAAAGATAATACTTTGGATTACCTTCGTCCAGATGGTAAAACACAAGTAACTGTAGAATATGTTGATGGTAAACCAAAACGTATTGAAACTATCGTTATTTCTACACAACATGGTCCAGAAGTAACATTGGAACAAATCCAAGCAGATATTAAAAAATATGTTATCGATCCAGTACTTCCAGAAGGATTCATCGATGAAAATACTAAATATTTTATCAATCCAACTGGTCGTTTCGTAATCGGTGGTCCACAAGGCGATGCTGGTTTGACAGGTCGTAAAATTATTGTAGATACTTATGGCGGTATGGCTCGTCATGGCGGTGGAGCTTTCTCCGGTAAAGATCCTACAAAAGTTGACCGTTCCGCAGCATATGCAGCTCGTTATGTAGCTAAAAATATCGTAGCAGCTGGTCTTGCTGATAAATGTGAAGTACAAGTAGCTTACGCAATTGGTGTAGCGAAACCTGTATCTATCATGGTGGAAACATTTGGTACTGCAAAAATCGAAGAAGAAAAAATCTCTGCATTAGTAAGTAAACATTTTGATCTTCGTCCAGCAGGTATCATTGAAATGTTAGACTTGTTGAAACCACATTATAAAAAAACTGCTGCATATGGACACTTTGGTCGTACAGATGTAGACCTTCCATGGGAACGCACAGATAAAGCAGAAGTACTTCGTAAAGAAGCAGGCTTATAATAGATTAATTTGCCCTTCGCTTTTGAATGATACATATATAGAGGATAAAGACGTATGTCTTTGTCCTCTATTTTTGTTACCCCAGTTGTCATGTATATAAATTATAAGAGTCTAGGTTGTCATGGGTTTACATCTTATAAGAAGATGTAATTATACTACCAAGTGATTTTGTCCTATCATCTTACTCCTAAAAGAAATTTCATCATATGCAAATGTGTAGAAGTAGGGTATGAAATAGTATGAATCGAAGGTACAAACGTGGTATAATGAAGAGTGTTTAGTCAGGAGGTTATGATGCGTTTAGGTGAAATTATTATTAATCGTCCTGCGAAACAATTGAATAAACCTTTAACCTATGAAATCCCTGATTCATTAGGGAATGTACCTATTGGAACTCGCGTAGCAGTTCCCTTAGGAGCCTCTAAAGAAGAGGGAATCCTTATAGGTTATTGTGACATAGAAAATCCATCATTTGTGATAAAACCCATATTAGCTGTATTAGATCCAACACCTTGGTTTTCAACGGAAATGCTGAGAACAGCTCGTAAGCTTAGCGAGTATTATCTATGTACCCTTGCAGAAGCATTAAGCTTATTTACTGTCGATAAAAGTAAATTAAAATCTTATGACAGACCTAAAATTGAATGGCTTGTGCCTAAGGATTCCTTTCATGTAGAACTATTTGGAGTGAGGAAACAAAAGCAACGTTTGTTGGCGGAATACTTATTAGAACATGGAGCAATCTCAGTAAGTGCCTTACGATTGGCAGGATTTAGTTTGCCTGTCATTAAGCAAGTAAAAGAATGTTCTCATATCGACATAGATTGGCGGTATGAAATGACGAAAACACGGTATGAGGAAGTTGTGGATAGTATAGACATTCCTTTAACTGAGTCGCAGCAGGCTGTATACGAACCTATTCAGGAGTGTATTGCTAACCAGAAAAGTAAAGCGTTTTTACTCCATGGTGTGACAGGTAGTGGAAAAACACAAGTATATCTAAAAGCTGCACAAGAGACGATTCAACAAGATAAGATTGCTATTATTCTAGTTCCAGAAATTGCCTTAACTACGCAAATAGTGCGACGATTTGTAGAGAAGTTTGGTCAAGAAGTGGTCGTTTTTCACAGCCAGTTAACAAAAGCGGAACGCTATAACAATTGGGAGCGTTTACGTCGGAAAGATAGCCATATTATCATAGGTGCTCGTTCAGCAGTGTTTGCTCCAACAGAAGACATTGGGCTTATTGTAGTTGATGAGGAACATGACCCATCCTACAAACAACAAGATATGACTCGATATGATGCACGCATGGTGGCTAGATGGCGTAGTGAAAGTCATGAATGTCCTATTATTTTTGGGTCTGCTACACCGTCCGTACAGGCTTATTATTTAGCGAGCCAAGGTATCTATGAGTTACTATCTTTAGAGCATCGTATTTTTCATCAACCTATGCCTAAGGTGACTGTTGTGGATATGAAAGAAGAAATGTTCTATGGGAATTACTCTGTATTTTCTATGGCGTTAGATACTTTAATCCAAGAAACACTACAGAAACGTGAGCAAATCATTCTTTTGCTGAATCGTCGAGGTCATAGTACATTTGTCATGTGTCGTGACTGTGGTAAACCTATCCATTGTCCTCACTGTGATATATCTATGGTGTATCATCAAGCGGGGAAGGACTTGCGTTGCCATTACTGTGATCATCATGAAAAAGTGCCTCAAATTTGTCCGCATTGTGGTAGCCATAAAATTAAATTTTTTGGTACAGGCACGCAAAAAGTAGAAGAAGAATTAGCAAAACGTTTTCCACAAGCTAGAATTGCTCGTCTAGATCAAGATACAACTTCTAAAAAAGGAGAATCTCAGCGTATTTTAGAAGCCTTTGGTGCTGGTCAATATGATATTTTGTTGGGCACGCAAATGGTGGCAAAAGGACATGATTTTTCAAATGTTACCGCAGTGGGAATTATTACTGCTGATTCTGTATTGCATATTCCTGTGTATACGGCTTCTGAAAGAACATTTAATTTGCTAACGCAAGCAGCTGGTCGTGCTGGTCGTGGTAATAAATCAGGAAAAGTAGTGGTACAAACCTATAGTCCTGAACATTATGCTATTCAGCACAGCACGCACCATGATTATGTTAGCTTTTATGAGGAAGAAATAGAGGCTCGTAAAGCTTTGTTGTATCCACCAATTGGTGAAATGATACAAATTACCTTATTAGATGAAAAGCTTTCAGTAGTACGAACAAGAGCGACAGAATTAGCCAACACTTTGCGCCAGGCTTGTGAAGGTCAGCGCATTGATATACTAGGGCCCTATGAAAATGGCGCCGCAAAGATACGAGATATGTATCGACTTTGTATTATGATTCGTGGTATTGATTTATCGAATTTAAAATCACACATGTATCATTCAGATATATTTACATTGCCCCATATCTATATAGATGTGGATCCAGTATAGGAGGGACTATGGCAGTTTTAGAAGTCATGAAAACAGGGCATCCTGTGTTAAAACAAATAGCAGAACCGGTAGAGTTCGTAAATAAAAAGATTCGTCAATTATTAGATGATATGGCTGAAACTATGTATAAAACAGATGGTGTAGGCTTGGCGGCACCACAAGTCAACGTATCCAAACGAATTATTGTACTAGATGATGGAAATGGTTTAATTGAAGTCATCAACCCAGAAATCGTGAAAAAAGAAGGTTCTCAAGTAGGCTTAGAAGGTTGTTTGAGCGTACCAGAACTATTCGGCGATGTAGAGCGATATGACAAAATTGAAGTACATGGTATCAATCGAAATAATAAAAAGATAAAAATTAAGGCAGAAGGCTTTTTAGCTCGTATTTTTCAGCATGAAATCGACCATTTAAATGGTATTTTATTTGTGGAAAAGTTAGTGAATCCCAATGAGATTTTTATCCATAAAAAGGAACAACAATAATGAATCCATTACGTATAGTATTTATGGGTACTCCAGATATAGCAGTCCCAACGTTACAGGCTTTAATCGATAGTCCACACACTGTAATAGGTGTATTTTGTCAACCAGATAAGCCGAAAGGGCGAGGTAATAAATTACAAATGCCGCCGACGAAAGAGTTGGCATTAGAGCATGATATTCCTGTGTATCAACCAAAATCCTTGCGCAATGAAGAAGCGGAAGAACTATTACAATCCTTGGCTCCTGATATTGTGGTAGTCATTGCTTATGGAAAAATTTTGCCTCCTTGGCTTATTCATCAGCCTCCTTTGGGGTGTATTAATCTACATGCTTCTTTATTACCGAAATTTAGAGGTGCAGCACCTATTCAATATGCGATTCTTCATGAAGAGTCAGAAACTGGTATGACTATTATGCATATGGACGAAGGATTAGATACAGGTGATACTCTGCTCATGGAACGCATTCCTGTTACAGAAGAGGATACATCTGGTACAATCTTTACAGCTTTGGCAAAATTAGGGGCACAGATGATTGTACCAGCTGTAGATGCTTTACAATTAGGTACGTTAACAAGAGTCCCTCAAAATCATGAAGAAGCTATTGAAACAGGAAAAATTACGAAAGAGATGGGACATCTTAACTTTACAGAACCAGCACATACATTAGCTGCGAAAATAAGAGCTTTCAATCCCAGTCCTGGATGTTATACATTCTTAGAGGGTAAACGGATTAAGTTTTGGCATGCGAAAGTAGACCCTACCTCCAAGTATGCTCCTGAACATTTACAAGGGGCTTGTGGCTATCCTAAAGAGGGGACAATAGTGCATGTAGATAAAGAGTCTTTCAGTATTTTCACTGGTCACGGGGTCTTACGTGTCACAGAAGTGCAGCCTGAAAATAAAAAACGAATGAATGCAGGTGATTTTGCTCGTGGTCATCAGTTAGCAGTAGGAGCTTGCTTTGGCGATGAATAAATCTTATCGTCTATATTTAACAGTGACGGCTGTGGCAATGCTATTGATTTCCATGGTATGGGGTTGGATAGTCTGGATGATGCATCTTAGCTTATCCCAATGGGGACCTGTTGTCGGGCCTATCGTAGAGAGTGCGCTACTACTACCTATATTGATTGGGTGGTCCATGTGGATATACATGGCATTAGTCACAATATATCCTATACAACATCCGATTTTATTGCGACTATCCAATCGTGGGTTATATCTTTTATTTCCTTTGGTCACGGTCTTAGCTAGATGTTTTGGGTATACAAAGGATGAAGTGAGTCAATCCTTGATTGCGTTAATTAATCATCTCGTGAGCACCCAAGTGTATCGCGTGGAACCAGAACGATTATTATTGCTTACACCGCATTGCATACAATTATCTAGCTGTGTACATAAAGTGACTACAGATGTACATAATTGTAAGCGCTGTGGGGGATGCCAAGTAGGAACCTTGCTAGATATTGCAGATACCTATGGATGTCATTTTGTGGTAGTCACAGGTGGTACATTAGCACGTTTAAAAATTAAGGAAATTCGTCCTCAAGCGATTGTGGCTATCGCCTGTGAAAGAGACTTAGTCAGTGGCATGGCAGATGTATTTCCTATTCCTGTGATTGGTGTCTTAAATGAACGACCTTGTGGTCCTTGTTGTAATACGCGAGTCAATACAGAAGACATTAGACTTGTCATAGAAAGGTTACTCTATGGAAACGAAACAAAAGAAAGAATATAAAAACATTCGGCGCCTAGCTATGAAAGCCTTAGTAGATATACATCGAGATAAGAAGTATGCCAATATTGTATTGCCTCAGTATATGATGCAAGAAAGACTAGAGGATTTAGATCGTAGATTCTTTACAGAATTGGTATATGGTGTGGTGCGACGCAAAAACTACTTGGATGCCGTTATCGTTCACTTTACCAAGAAACCGGTTAAAAAATTATCTCCTTTTGTACTAGAAATTCTTAGACTCGGAGTGTATCAATTGCTCTATATGGATAAGGTACCCTCTAGTGCTGCGGTGAATGAAAGTGTAAAGCTTGCCAAAAAAGTGGCACCTGGTACAGACCGTTTTGTCAATGCTGTGCTTCGTAATGTAGATCGACAGCGCGAAGATATTGGAGTAGATGCTTTAGCCACTTCGGAAGCGGAGAGAATTTCCTATATTTATAATCAACCTTTATGGCTAGTCCGTTTATGGATAGAGCAACGAGGTCTAGAAGAAACAATTGATCTCTGTGAATGGTTCAATGAAACTCCATTATTGACAGCGCGAGTGAATACTTTACGAATTAGTCGGTATGATTTATTAGAAGAGCTTTCACAGGCAAATTGGGTGGTAGAGCCTAGTCATATGATTCCAGATGCAATTATCATCAAATCTCACAAAGGACAATTGCAGGAAGCAAAATGGGTACAAGAGGGATTGATGACATTCATGGACGAAGCCTCTATGGCTGTGGCTTATGCAGTACAACCTAAACAACATATGCATATTTTAGATACCTGTGCAGCGCCGGGTGGTAAAACATTACATATGGCAACCCTTATGGATAATACAGGAACTATCGTAGCTACGGATATTCATGAACATAAAGTAGAATTGTTGCAGGCAAATGCAAAACGCATGAAAATATCTAATGTGCAACCACAGCAAGGGGATGCTACAGTTAAAGAAGAACAATGGAAAGAGTCTTTTGATGCGGTACTAGTAGATGCACCATGTTCAGGACTAGGAATCTTACAGAAGAAATTAGATATGCGTTGGAGAAAAGAGGAATCCCAATTACAAGAATTGCCAATGTTACAGCAACAAATATTGCATAATGCTAGTTCCTATGTAAAAGTAGGGGGACATTTGGTATATTCTACGTGTACTATAAATACATTGGAAAATGAAAGGGTTGTAGAAAACTTTTTACGAGAAAACCCTAATTTTGTCTTAGAAGATGTGGCTCCCTTGTTGCCGTTTGCAGCAGAAGGTCCTATGGTTACTTTATTACCGCATGTATATGATATGGATGGATTTTTTATAGCCCGTTTACGTAAGGAGAGAGCATGATAGAATTACTTGGCCTTTCATTGCCAGCATTAAGTAAAGTTGTGACAGATGGAGGGTTTCCAAAGTTTAGAGCGAAACAGATTATGGATTATATTTATCAACGTCACGTATTCTCTATGGAAGATATGTTACAGCTTCCACAGGCAATGCGTGAATGGCTTGCTACACACTGTACAATTACACTTCCTACGGTGGTGCGAGAATCTACTAGTTCTGATGGAAATACGAAGAAATTATTGCTCAGATTTTCTGATGGGCATCAAGTAGAAACGGTACTGATGAAGCAGCACTATGGGAATTCTGTGTGTTTGTCATCTCAAGTGGGATGTGCTATGGGATGTATTTTTTGTGCATCCACTACAGAAGGCCTATTCCGGAATCTGACGGTAGCTGAAATTGTTGGGCAGTTATTATTGTTTGAAAGCATCATCAAAGAAGAAGTCAACTCCATTGTTGTCATGGGATCTGGAGAACCATTACAAAACTTCGATTACACTATGGAAGCATTGCAATTTATTCATGAAAAAGAAAGCTTTAATATAGGTTATCGTCGAATGACTGTATCTACATGTGGTTTAGTACCCAATATTTATCGTTTTGCAGAACTGGAACTACCTATCACATTAGCATTATCATTGCATGCTACTACTGATGAAAAACGAAAAGAAATTATGCCTATAGGGGCGACGTATGCTTTACAAGATGTGCTAGATGCTGTGGCAGAATATTATCGACGGACAGAACGCCGTGTAACCTTTGAATATATTTTAATTAAAGATGTGAATACATCTGAAAAAGAAGCTCATGAACTAGGTAGTATTGCAAAACAATTTCCTCATTGTAATGTCAACTTAATTCCTGTCAATGGAAATGAACATATTAATTTATATAAACCGTCTATGAAAGCAATGCAAGAGTTTAAGTCTATTGTAGAATCCTATGGTGTGTCTGTAACGATTCGTAAGGAAATGGGAGATGAAATCCAAGCAGCTTGTGGACAATTAAAAATACAACATCAACAATCTTTGAAAGAAGGAAGGGTATGATTAGTTTAGGAATTAGTAAAACTGGGCTAGTTCGCCAGCGAAACGAAGATCGCTTTTATGCACAAGGACCGCTGTTAATTGTAGCAGATGGTATGGGTGGATATACTGGTGGAGAATATGCTAGTACTATGGTGGTAGATGCTATTGTAAATGTAGTAGAAAAGTCTAAAGAAGTATCTGCTCATGTATTGCGAAATGCCATACTAGAGGCGAATCATATGGTGTATAGAAAAAGCCAATCTTATAAGGAATTAGAAGGTATGGGAACTACTGCTGTTGTGGCTTATGTGCAAAATAATATTTTATATTGGGCTCACGTAGGAGATAGCCGTTTATATATATATGGCGAAAAAGGTTTACAACGCATGACAAAAGATCATTCTATGGTACAACAGTTAGTAGAAGCTGGAACGATTACAGAAGAAGAAGTTCTTCATCATCCTAATCGGAATATGTTAACCCGTGCGATTGGCGTCTATGAATCGGTAGAAGTCGATACAGGGATGATAGAATTATTTCAAAATGACCGAATCTTACTTTGTAGTGATGGTTTATCTGGTTATATTGAAGAATCCAAGATTGAACAAGTTCTTTCTGAAGAACAAAATGAAAATAGAGCGTTAGAAGATTTAGTGCACCTTGTGTATGATGCGGGAGCACGAGATAATGTGACAATCGTACTAGGACGTATATAAAGAGGTGACTTATGGATAGACTTACATTAGTAGGATTGGTCTTTGACCATCGCTATGAAGTACAGCAAAAAATAGGTGTTGGCGGCATGGCCGACGTATATCTTGGAAAAGATACATTGTTAGGAAGACCTGTGGCCATTAAAATTTTGCATCAAAATTTTGGTAGTGATCAAGATTTTGTGGCTCGGTTTAAGCGAGAAGCGCAAGCTGCTGGTAAATTAAATCATCCCAATGTTGTTAGTATGTATGATGTAGGCTTTGATCAAGGCTTTCATTACATTATTATGGAATATGTATCTGGATGTACATTGAAAGAGTATATTCAACATCATGGTAATCAAGTATCTGTGCAAGAGGCTGTAAAAATAGTAGTAGCTATTGCAGAGGGCTTGGAGCATGCACACATGATGGGCATAGTACATTGTGATATAAAACCGCATAATATTTTAATTACAGATTCTGGCCGTATCAAAGTAACTGACTTTGGCATTGCTCGTGCAATTAATACAGCAGCTACGATGATGTATACAAATTCAGTAATGGGATCAGCTCATTATATTTCTCCAGAACAAGCTAGTGGAAAAAGTATTAATGTGAGTACAGATATTTATTCATTAGGGGTTGTGCTTTATGAATTATTAACGGGAGAAGTTCCTTTTAGAGGAGAGACACCAGTTAGTGTAGCCTTACAACATGTACGTGATCGAGTATTGGCACCACGTATTAAGAATCCACAGATTCCAGCACAGTTAGAGCAAGTTGTTTTGACAGCATTAGAAAAAGAACCTGGTAAGAGATTTGGTTCTATTTCTGAGATGATTCAAGCTTTACGGATGTCTTTAGGTTATCGTGGTAGTACTTCGACACGACCATTACAGCATGACTTTGCTACACAAGTATTACCTCCTATGGAGACAGACACTATGGAAGATGAGGCTGATTCACAAGAAGGAATATTGGCAAAACTTGGAAACTTACCACAAAAATATGTCATTGGTGGTGCTGTTTTTGCCTTTTTGCTTGCCTTTTTATGGGCCTTCTTGAGTTTTGGTAACTTTTGGAGTAATTCCACAGTAGATGTGCCAAACGTGGTGGGCAAACAATTAAGTGTGGCTACACGATTGTTGGAAGAACGACATCTTCGAGTCTCTAGTTCAGAGGTAACTAACTCTGATGTACCTGCAGGGCAGGTTATTTCACAGAGTCCTGAGCCAGGTGAAACAGTAAAAGAACAACGGATGGTTCATTTGGTGGTTAGTAAAGGTGCTGGCGATATAACAATACCAGATCTACAAGGGATGAGTTTTGATCAGGCAAGAGAAAAGTTGAAAGCCTTAGGCCTATCAATTGGTAAGATATCCTATGTAAGTGACACTAGTAAAGATGATGGAGTTATTATTAGTCAAGGCTTACAGCCAGGCGGTAAAGCCTCTAAAAATGCAACCGTAGATATTACGATTAATGAAACAAAATCTACCATGGTAGAGATACCTAATGTAGTGGGTATGACAATTAAAGAAGCGAAAGAAGCATTGGGAAATTTAGGATTAAGCATTAGTAAAATATCAGGCTCTAATGAGGATTCTGCAATTGTAACTGAAGTAAGCCCAGCACCAGGATCTTCCGTAAAACGTGATGAAAGTATTTCTCTAGTAGGGCAAGCAAAAGATGCCAAAAAAGATACTACTAATAGTAAACAAAATGGTACTACAAAAGGTGTAGTAGATATAACCGTACCAAATGGACGTGCCTCCCAGCATATCAAGCTAGTGGTTATTGATGACGATGGCGGTCGTGTTGTCTATGATGGTACAAATGCGCCTGGAGATCGTATTGTGAAAAGTGTATCAGGATCTGGAAATGTACGCGTACAGGTGTACTTAAACAATGCATTAGTGCAAGAACAATCCTTATAGGAGAGACTATGGAACAAGGTGTTGTAATTAAAAATATGAATGGCTACTTTTATGTGCAGACTCCAAATGGAGATGTGCATGAATGTAAAGTGCGTGGTCGATTAAAAAAAGAACGATATTCCCTTTTAGTAGGTGATTCAGTGACAATTACAGAAGATTCTTGGATTGATACGATTGAACCACGAAGAAATTCTTTGCGTAGACCAGCCATTGCCAATATTGACCAAGTCATTGTAGTGGTAGCAGCTAGAGAGCCAGATATTCATCCTCTATTATTGGATCGTTTATTAGTGATGATTCATCATAGTCATATTCCTCCAGTACTAGTGATTAATAAATATGATTTGCATACAGAAGATACGATGAAACTGAAATCTATCTATGAAAATATCGGTTACACTGTACTCTGCACGTCCACATATACTGGTGAAGGGATTGAGGAGTTACGCCATGTATTACATGGTAAAATCAGTGCCTTTGCCGGCCCTTCTGGCGTAGGTAAAAGTAGTTTGCTAAATGCAGTAGATCCGAATTTTGCCTTTCAAACAGGGGCTGTTAGCGATAAGATTAAACGTGGTCGCCATACGACGCGCCATGCCTCTTTATACAGCTTGGATGAAAGTTCCTTTATCATGGATACACCAGGATTTTCAGCTCTAGAGCATACAGGGATGACTGTAGAAGAGTTAGTGCATACATTCCCTGAGTTTGGTGACCATGATAGGGGATGCAAGTTTAGTCCTTGTTCCCATAGTCATGAACCTATTTGTTCTGTGAAAGATGCCTTAGCTAATAGGCAGATTAGTGAGCAACGATACCAATCCTATTTGACGATTAAATCAGAACTTGAAGATCAAAGGAGACGATAAGATGATTCAAATTGCCCCATCTATGTTATCGGCAGATTTTTCTAATTTGCGAGAAGATATTCGTACTATCGAAGAAGGTGGTGCTGACTTATTACATATTGATGTGATGGATGGACATTTTGTGCCAAATCTAACATTTGGTGCTCCTGTGGTAAAAGCATTACGTCCACATACAAAGTTGCCCTTTGATGTACATTTAATGGTAGAAAATCCAGACGATTATGTAGAAGAGTATGCCAAGATAGGTGTGGAGTATTTCACCTTTCATTGGGAAGCTGTGCCACATGCGCATCGTTTGATTCAAGCCATCAAAGCAACTGGTATGAAAGCAGGAGTTTCTTTAAATCCATCTACGCCAGTATCCTTACTGGAAGATATTGCAGAAGATTTGGATTTAATTCTAATTATGAGTGTAAATCCAGGCTTTGGAGGGCAATCGTTTATTCATAATGCAGTGAAAAAAGTAAAACAAGCTCGAGAATTATTGGACTCTGTAGGTAATATAAAAGCTGTTGTAGAAGTAGATGGTGGTATTAACTTGGAAACAGCTCCATTAGTGCGTGAAGCAGGGGCTACCCTATTAGTAGCTGGTTCTGCTGTATTTGGTGCAGCAGATCGTGCAGATATGATTGCCAAATTACGAGGATAATATGATTCGAGTAGGCACAGATATTATAGAAATTCATCGCATGGAACAAGCGATTGAACGGGACAGCTTTTTACAACGAGTATTTACAGAATACGAACGAAACTACGCGTGGGGACGTAACAAACAGGCAGCTGCATCCTTTGCGGGCATCTTTGCGGCGAAAGAAGCTTGTGTAAAAGCTTTAGGAACAGGATTTCGTCATGGCTCTTGGCAGAATATTGAAATTACTCATGATGCATGGGGAGCCCCTGTTCTTACTTGTACAGGCTATTTTGGACAACAAATGAAAGCCTTAGGATACGAAACGTTGCAAGTTTCTATTAGCCATTGTCATGAATATGCTACGAGTACTGTCATTGTATATTAGAGGATAGACCGATGCGACTATTAACACCAAAGCAAGTTAACATAGTAGATCAATATATTGAAAGTTTAGGACTTCCAGTATCTCATTTAATGGAACAAGCGGGACGATCTGTTTTTGAGGTAGTACATAGATACATACAAGAAATAAAGGGGCCAAAGGGAGTTATGTTTCTTTGTGGCATTGGCAACAACGGTGGTGATGCCTTAGTGGCAGCACGCTTGCTAACAGAAGTTCCTGAAGTGACTCCCTATGTTATTGTATGTGGGAATCCAAAAGAAGGGTCTCCTTTGTTTCAACAACAATGGAAGGTGGTACATACTCTAGAAGATACGATTACGATTGTGCCTGATGAGATGATGCAGTCTAATGGAAATCTAATACCCTCACATATATTACAGGATGTAAGTATTGTGGTAGATGGCGTGTTTGGCACAGGATTTCATGGTGAACTACCCAAACGAATACGATCTATTTTTGAACAATGTAAAGAATGGCGTTCTTATAGTGATACTAGAACATGTATTGCCATCGATATTCCTAGTGGGGTTAATGGTCTGACAGGTAGTGCAGATATATCTTCATTTAAAGCAGATGAAACGATTACATTATTAGCCCCTAAAGTAGGAATACTTTTCTATCCGGGAAGACAATGTGTAGGACATATGAGTATAGGCAGTATCGGATATCCTTTTCCGCATCATGCATTGCGGAAGTCTGATCATAATTGGCCCGAAATCTATTGGAACAATGCAGATTCCTTGTATGTAGAGCCTCGTTCACCTATTGCTCATAAAGGGACCAATGGTCATGTCTATATTGTGGGTGGTTCGCCGGGGATTTATGGGGCACCCATATTAAGTGCTGAAGGAGCTTTACGCAGTGGAGCTGGAAAAGTCACTATTCTGTCTGGTATAAATGAGTTAGATGCGTTGCGTTCCTTGAGTCGCCCTGAAATGATGATTCGTGATAGTAGCGATGTAGAACAACTAGATGGGAATAGCACAGTAGTCATTGGCCCTGGTGGTGGCAGAAGCAATAGTGAGAAGAAACATTTACTTCAATGGATACAATCTGTTACAGGTAGCCATATGGTACTTGATGCAGATGGGCTTATAGCTATTGCTAGTGAACTATTGCTATTGAAGTATCGCGCCTATGAATTAGGAAAAGATGATTATATTATTGTACTGACACCGCATTTAGGTGAATTTTCTGTTCTTACGGGGAAAAGTATAGAAGAGCTTAACAAAGATCCTATTGGATATGCTAACGAATTTGCGAAAGAACACGGTGTATATGTTGTCCTAAAAGGACAACCAACGATTCTTGCCACTCCATTTGGTAAAATATATCTAACAACGAGAGGTAATCCCTATATGGGAACTGGTGGCATGGGTGATGTATTAGCTGGCATAATTGGTTCTATGTTAAATCAAGAACAAAACCCTATAGATGCTATAAATATTGCTATCTATGCCCATAGTCGTGCTGGAGATCTAGCACTAGATGATTGTGGTCCAGGGTTTACGCCTACAGAGGTGGCACAACGAATTGGTCGTGTACTACGAACGATAGAGGGCTGCAATCAGATTCAACCACTGTAATAACTGTTGTAATATATATAGGTTAAAAAGTACTTAAAAATGAAAAAAACAATATATAAATATCTGCTCTTGCTAGGTGTATTGGTAGTATCACTGCTTAGTTTACTAGGGTGTGGAAAAGAACTTTCACAGGCGAATGCAAATGTTGCAAAGACAGAGGTCAGTCAATCTACGCAAGCACCAACTGGTACTATGAAGGTCCATGTACTGGATATCGGACAAGGAGATGCAATTTTACTCCAAATTGGTGATAGATTTTCCATGATTGATACAGGCGATATTGAACATAGACCACAGGTGGTCGCCTTATTAAAAAAATATGGTGTGAAAGAATTAGAAAATATCATTTTGACACATCCTCATGCGGACCATATTGGCGGTTTCTATGCTATTGCCAAAGCAATCCCGATTAAACATGTCTATGATAATGGCATCGATATCGATAGTGGTACCTATAGAACCTATTTAAAAATGATAGAGACAAAACAGATTCATCGTGAAACACTTCATAAAGGTGATCTTTTAGACTTAGGAAATGGCGCTTATTTTGAGGTCTATGCCCCTTGGAAAGGGGACGTGATGACTGACAAAAAAGGGGAAGTTCATCAAAATAATAACTCCATTGTAGGTAAGCTGACATTTGGTAAATTTTCTATGCTTATGACTGGTGATGCGGAAAAAGAAGAAGAAGCACGCCTTATTAAAGAGCAAAACACAAAAATGTCTAGTAAAGTCTTAAAAGTGGGACATCATGGTAGTAATGGTTCCAGTCAAAAAGATTTTATTCGTTCTGTTCGACCAGAAGCAGCTGTTATTTCTGCAGGTTTACATAATTCGTATGGACATCCTGGTGAGAAAGCTATGGCACGCTTATTGGAAGAACATATAGATATCTATCGTACAGATACGATGGGAACTATTACCATTCGGACAAATGGTACAGACTATGATATCCAACGAGAACGATAATAGAGTGTACTATATAAGTATCTAAATTAGGGGAGGTATAGAAATGAAAAACATTTTAATTGTAACAGGTCATACCCACGAAGAAAATTCTGTGGCAAACAAAGAGATTCTCGCGTTGCTTAAAGAAAAATATCCTAAGGCTGAGTTTGATCGTTTGGAAGTGCTCTACGGAGATTACAAAATCAATGTAGAAGCAGAACGTGAAAAGCTGCTGTGGGCGGATACGATTGTGATACAGTCTCCTCTATTTTGGTACTCTTTAACATCGCTGATTATGAGATGGTTTGAAGAAGTGTTTGCTTATGGTTGGGCCTATGGAGCAGATACCTATGCAGTAGCCGGTAAGGATATGGTTGTTGGTCTTACCGCCGCTTGTGGTAATGATGAATATACATTGCAAGGTGATAAAGGCATTACCATTGATGAAATATTTAAAACCTGTGAAGCTACTTGTAAGTTCTGTAAAATGAATTTTAGAGGTGGTGTTTTCACTGGCAATATGCTGTATACGGGTGAAGATGTACAGCTACAAGTGATTCATAGACAAGCAAAAGAACACTGTGATCAATTAGTTCAGTATATAGACGCTTAAGTGCGCCATAGGATACATACTATTGCACTATACTAGACACGGTGTATAATTTATATTACTAAAGACAGTCATTGATACAGGAATAAGGAACATGAATATAATTGTAACAGGCGGTGCCGGTTTCATTGGATCACATCTAGTAGACAGGTTGATTCAAGAGGGACATCGTGTACTTGTCATTGACAATTTAAGCAGCGGATTGCGGACATTTGTCAATGAACAAGCTAAATTTTTAGAACTAGATATACGAGATGAAAGAATATATGATGTGTTTGAAGACTTTCAACCGGACTATGTATTTCATGAGGCAGCGCAAACAGTAGTAGCAGAATCCATGGTACATCCAACAGAAGATTGTGATATCAATCTAATGGGACTATTGAATTTATTACAAGCCTCAGTTAAAGTGGGTGTAAAAAAATTCCTTATGCCATCCTCTGCTGCAGTATATGGTGATTTAGAGGTATTACCTTTGACAGAGGAATTGGCAGGAGTGCCTCGTTCTTGTTATGGATTGACAAAATTAACTACGGAAGGCTATTTGCGTATTTACCAAGAATCTTTTGGATTACCCTATATTTGCTATCGCTATTCTAATGTATATGGACCACGTCAAGGCAATGGCGGTGAAGGTGGAGTTGTTAGTATTTTCTGCGAACATGTGGCGAATGGTGAATCTATCAAAATTTTTGGCGATGGAGAACAAACACGTGACTTTGTCTATGTAGATGACGTAGTAGAAGCAAATATATTGGGATTGAATAATGATGTAACAGGGGTTATCAATGTGAGTACAGAAACTGGAATTTCTGTGAATGAATTAATCGACACATTAGAGCACATTGCTGGCACTACGGTAGAACGTCATTATGAAGAACCGCGCATTGGTGATATTAAACATTCTTTATTGAGTACTGCAAAAGCAAAACAATGTTTAGGGTATATGCCGAAATGGACATTACAAAAAGGACTGGAAAATACCTATCACTATGTGAAAGATAATAGATAACATCATAAGAGCTTTGCGCAGGCAAAGCTCTTTGTTATTGAGGAGGAACTATGCAAATTAATGCAGCTGTACTAGAAGTGTTTGACTTTACATCGTCTATGTCGGCTTATTCAGATCATCCTATGGATATGACTGAACCAGAGATACAGAGCTATCTTGAAATGCATGTGATGAAAGCGTTACAAGATCCTGGAGCCAGAACTGGTTATATCTCGGACCAAACCCCATGGGGGCGAAAGATTAAACAATTGGAGAATCAAGAAGTAAGCCTTGTAGAGTTTGGTAAAGAACTAGGTGAGACTTTATTTACCTATATGGCACAAGCAATGGACCCTTGTGTACTAGATATGATTGTCTGTGAAGCACAAGGAGAGCAAGCTTACCTTTGTGTTCTTCTTTGTAAAGCTCATGATGGATATACTCATCAATTATATTCAGAAGAGGATGGTTCATTAGCAACAAAATTAGTAGAGCATAGAGTTGTATTACCAACAGTGACACAAAAACTATATGCTTTTGCAAGTATTAAACTTTCTGATTTATCCATTCGTCTCTTTGAGCCGAAAGGAGAATATGATGGAGAGAAAATGCACTTCTTGGAAGAACGAATCTTTCAGGTTACCACGAATCCGTCTTCTAAAGATACAGTGAAAAAAGTACGCACAGTGGTAGATCGAATTTCTAAAGCTCATGAGCAAGATGGTGTGGCAGCTATGGCTAAAACAAAAGAATTACTAGCTAAGAATGCAGAAGTTTCTGACACATTAGAAGCACGACATATTATTGAGCAAGTGTTTAGTACGAACCCCATTCAGCGAGAAGCAGCTATGAAAGAGCTAGCAGAAGAAGATTTACTTGAACCATTGCCAGTGAGTCGGACTTATGCTACTAAAGTGGGCAAGCAACATAAAATTAAAACAGATACTGGTATTGAACTTTCATTTCCAGTAGAATATATGAATGATCGCGAGTTCATAGAAATTTCAACAAACGAAAATGGTACCTTACGTATTGAATTAAAAAATATTTCAAAGATTACCAACAAATAGGGGGTCTTATGAGTAAAAAAGGACATAAAAAAACAAATGCATTACGCATACTAGATACTCACCATATTGACTATGAAGTGTTCACCTACGAATGGTCTGAAGAACGCGGAGCTGGTATACATGTTGCTGAATCTTTGCATATTCCGCCTGAACAAGTGTTTAAAACATTGGTTGGGAAAGGCAATGTAACAGGTCATGTAGTATTCTGTATTCCTGTAGAAGGGGAACTAGATATGAAACAAGCCGCACGAGTGAGCGGAAATAAATCGGTAGAATTGATTGCGGTAAAAGACTTATTACCATTAACAGGATACTTACGTGGCGGTTGCTCTCCATTAGGGATGAAAAAAGCATTTCCTACCTATTTTGATGATAGCATTACATCCATTCCTATGGTCTATGTCAGTGCAGGACTTAGAGGGATGCAAGTACAGGTTAATCCACAAGCATTAGTAGATGTAGTAGGTGGCACGATAGCGCCACTGACAATGGGGTAAGTATGGCAAAGAAGTATTATGCTGTTCAAGTAGGGCACAATCCAGGAATCTACGTGACATGGTCTGACTGTGAAGTGCAAGTAAAAGGATTTCCTGGTGCGCAGTATAAGTCATTCCCTACAGAAGCAGAAGCAAAAGCCTATATGGGCTCTATCGATTTACCTAAGAGTGCAGGGATTAAACCGACTAGAACTGGTACAAAGAAAACATCTGCTAGTGCGTCTAAACGTATGAGCGTAGGTGAATACCTTAAGACACAGACAGATAACATAAGTCAAATCGTAGAATCAGATCCTTGTGAAATTCGTGCTTTTATCGACGGCAGTTTTGATAAGCGAAAAGGTGTGGTTGGCTCTGGAGGGGTTATTCTTCTTGGTGCAGAAGAAGTAGAATTTTCTCTTTCGAGTACAGAACCGAATCATGTGGCCTATTGGAATGTGTCTGGGGAATTATTAGCAGCACTTCATGTAGTGGATTATGCACTAGACCATGGGTATACATCATGCTCTCTCTATTATGATTATATGGGCATTGAAATGTGGGCTACAGGTAGATGGAAAACAAATAATCCATTAACAACTAACTATGCGAAACGAATGAAAGAAGCTAGCAAACAACTTCGTATCGATTTTCATAAGGTAAAAGCTCACTCTGGTATCGCCTATAACGACCGTGCAGATGCATTAGCAAAGAAAGGAACGCTACTAAAATAACACTGGTAGGAAATTTCTCATAAAATTCCTTTAATCTCTCTATGATTTGATGTACAATAAAAGTACGATTACAATCATACTGTACATAGGAGGAAACTATGAAACGGATTCAATTAGACTCTGGTTTTGTTTATGATTATACAAATATGATGTTACCTGGTGGGGTGACGGAAGCAGATGTAACAAACTTAGGCACTGCGATTTCTGATGCCTTAGTAGCAGCGGAAGAAACTCGTCATCATGGTGTTGTAAAAGGCCATCTATCCAAAGATGGAGAGCCTGAATTAGTACTTTTTCCACAATTGCCGTATGTAGTGGAAGGCTATATTAACAACCCAACAGTGATGGCTCGCCTTGATGCTTTGAAAGAAAAGAAGGTTAGTACTGTAGTTAGCTTTGGTATTGGTGGTTCTTTCCTAGGTGGAAAAGTATTATTTGACGTACATTGTGGGGAGTTTTGGAACTCCATGAGTGATGAAGAACGTAATTACCGCCCACGTATGTATTTCAGTGGTAATAATGTTGACCCTGTACGTACCCAAGAATTAATCAAGCAATTACAAAGAGAATGGAAAGAGCAACAATTTTTAGAAGACCATGCTCATGTACCTAATGAGTATAAAGTGCTATTGGTGCTAATTTCTAAATCTGGTTCTACTATTGAACCAATGACAAACTTCATGATTGTGAAAGAAGCCCTAGAAGTAGCTATGATTGATTATGAAGTGCTAGTCGTAACAGACCCTAGAGATGATGAAAAAGAAACATTACTTCATAAGTTAGCCGTTGCAGAAGGTTGGGGAGACTCCATTTTTGCTGTACCTGATGGCATTGGTGGTCGTTTCTCTGTGTTCTCAGAAGTGGGATTAGTAATCGGTGCTTTATTAGGTTTTGATATTCATGCCTATTTAGAGGGGGCTAAAGCAGCAGATATAGCAGCACAAGAACAAGATGTTTGGAAAAACCCTGCTTTATTGAGTGCAGTGTTAAAATATATTGGCTCCGAACAATATGGCCGTCATATTGAAGTCTTTATGCCTTATGCAGATCGTCTGAAATCCTTATCTGAATGGTATGTACAGTTATTAGCGGAATCCCTAGGTAAAGAAAAAGATGACAAGTCTGGACATTATGGTCGTACTCCAATTGTGGCGGTAGGTACTACAGACATGCATGCCCAAACACAGGAACATCAAGAAGGACGCTATGATAAAGTTGTATCTTTTGTAGATGTAGAAAATTGGCATGTGAATCTAACAGTGCCACATATGTATGACCAATACAGTAAACTAGAAGCTTTAGCCGGTCTTGACTTAGGATTTATCAATCGTGCTGCTTTGGCATCCAATGCAGAGTCATTAGCTAGTGATGGACGATTTAATGGAACCTATCAAGTTCCAACTATGAATGCTTTCCACTTAGGAGAATTGATGTTTACTATGTGCTGGGCCATTTATTTTGAAGGACAATTGGCAGGGGTGGATGCTTTCAATCAACCAGGCGTAGAAGTGTATAAAAAATTGTTAGGACCTAAACTTTCAAAAGCATAGGAGAAGTAAGAATGAATATTTTAGTGACAGGTGGCGCAGGGTATATTGGTAGCCATACAGTACGTGCCTTATTAGGAGCAGGTCATCAAGTGGTGATTGTAGATAATTTATCTCGAGGACACAAGGAGTCGATTCCTGCTGGGGTACCGTTTTATGAGATGGATATCGTGGATTCTAAATTAGGTGAGGTTCTGGATACGCATAAAATTGATGGTATCATGCACTTTGCAGCACACTCTCAAGTGGGCGAATCCATGGTAAATCCATCCATCTATTATGAAAATAATGTGGTAGGTTCCTACCGGTTAGTAGAAACAGCTCGTAAGCATGGTGTGAATCGATTAGTATTCTCCTCTACAGCTGCTGTGTATGGCGAACCAGAAGTTGTACCTATTACGGAAGATGCGAAATGGAATCCTACCAATGTGTATGGCCGTACAAAATTGATGATTGAAGATATGCTGCGTGACTATAGCAAAATTTATGGATTTAAATTTGTAGCATTGCGTTACTTTAATGCAGCAGGTGCCGATCCATCTGGTGAAATTGGTGAAGATCATGCACCAGAAACACATCTAATCCCACTTATTATTGATGCAGCTTTAGGTAAGCGTGAATCCATCACTGTATTTGGTACAGATTATGATACTGCGGATGGTACTTGTGTACGTGACTATGTACATGTAAATGATTTAGCTTCTGCTCATATTCTAGCTATGGAATATCTGTATAATGGTGGAGAATCAGACGTATTTAACTTAGGTTCAGGTAATGGTTTTAGTGTAAATGAAATTGTAGCGGCTACTAAAGAAGTAACAGGTGTCGATTTCCGTGTTGATTACGGTGAACGTCGTGCTGGGGATCCAGGTACATTAATTGCATCTTCAGAAAAGATTCATGCAAAATTAGGCTGGAAACCAGTTCACAGTACAGTACAAGAAGTGATTCGTGATGCTTGGAATTGGCATCAATTACATCCTAAAGGATATTAATCGTATATAGGAGGGCATGATGAAAGTATCATCTACACAAGACCTCTACAATTGCATAATGAAGTATATAAGTACACACGGTCGTCTCGTTTTCGGGGCGACCGTTTTATTGTGCCTCATTTGCTATCTAGGTTGGAGAGAGTCTGTTTGGTCGGAGGTTGAACAATTAGAAAGTCCTATACAGTCACATCGTGAAAATGATGCATTAGGAAAAAATAAAAAAGAGAAATTTGAAGATTCTTCAGTAACAGTCACTCATACATCTGAAAAAGGTGAGAAAAAATATAGGGGGAAGAAACATGAAAAAAAGAGCGAATCTCTAGAAGGAGAGACAGATAAGGGGAAACTTGTCTTTCCAATACGGAATGTAGTACGACCCTATCCTTTACTAGATACTTTTTCAAAGGAATTGTCTGTAGTTACTCCAACAGCGGTACTAAGTGCAGATAGAAGTAACATGGACAATATGAACAGGAAAGGAAAAGGTAATAAAAATAGTATGGAAGGATACGCTGTACATGCCTATAGCAACGATATTGGTAGAAACACGCATGCGAGACATGAGGTAGGACATGTAAAAGAGATGCAAGTACAACTGTTGGGCATTATACAAGGAGAGGTACCTGTAGCTGTGTTAGATATTAATGGAAATACTCATACTGTGTATGAAGGAGATGTAGTTGATGAGGTACAGGTGCATACGATTCGTGATACAAAGGTACAAGTTCAAGTAAACAGTTCTGTTCAATGGATAGAATAAAGGAAGGGTAAAAAATATGTTGAGTAAGAAGTAGAAACATAAAGGAAGGAGATACATATGTGGATTAAAACAGTAAATTATTTTAAAAGGAATGTAGCAATCCATATCCATCAAGCTATCTATCGCTGGGGAATAGCCTATGCGGTGATAATGATAGTTTTAGGAATTTTCCCTGCAGAGGCAGTACATATTATGGCTAAAGATATGCCTTTACGAACATTGGTGCAAACCATAGCTAGGACGGAGAAACTTTCAGTAGTAGGATTAGATACATTAGAGGGGAAGGTTACTTTAGAAGTACAAGAAAATTCAGGACAAGAGGCCATTACTAAGTTGGGATCACAGTTAGGTTTTTTAGTCTATGAAGAAGGTGGTACCTTCATTGTAGAGGGGCGCCATGAAGAAAAAGAACGTCGACATGTGCGTCGAATCGTAGCGGAGATAGGAACGCCTGAGGAATTGAGCAATCTGATTCTGTCTGTAGTACCTAAAGAACATGTACAAGTGATGCCAAGCACGAATGAAGTGATTTATTATGGAACGGTTCATGAAATTTTAGAAGTAGAAAAATTACTACGATCTTGGCATGCTACACCAAAACAAGTACAGTTAGATGTGGCGGTATTGGCAATGGAAAAAGGCTATGCTAAAGAACTAGGGATACAATGGTCATTTCCTGGATTACAAAGTTCAGGGCTTTCCATGCATGGAAAATCTGAATCAGGTGTGGAAGGAAATGTTCATATCGGTCATATTCCTAAGGGCACATCGTATTCGTTTTTAGCGCACCCTACAGTATCTGCTAAAGAAGGAAGTAGTCGTATGGCATTGATTGCAAGACCTAGTATTGTAGCTCTTAATGGAGAGGAAGCAAGCATACTTATTGGTGAACGCGTGCCGGTGACAGTAGAATCTATTCAAAATGGTGTCACGAGAACCAGTATTCGCTATGAAGAGGCGGGTATTCGGTTATTATGCAAACCTTATGTATTACAGGGGAATCACATTGATACTATTGTGGAAGCTGAAGTGAGTAACCCTACTTTGGTCCCTGAAATGAAAGCTTATCGCATTACCACAAGGCAAGCGAAAACAAGAGTGCGCATACCTGATGGAGAAACATTGGTCATTGGTGGATTGATGGATCGACGTACCGTGCGACAATGGCAAAAAGTACCTATTTTGGGAGATATTCCTTTGATTGGGAAACTATTTCAACATAGTCGTAAAACAAAAGATGAAGTAGAATTATATATTTTAGTGACCGCTAGGGTAATTCAGTAAATAAGAAAGGCAAAATACCATATATACGCATTCACTATTCCAAAAATCCTTTTATGTATGATATGATGAAAGCATAGAACATATCAGGTTTTTGGGATATGGTCGTTATATAATAGGGGTATTGATATGAAAAAAGAAAGAAAAGAACTCTTAACGTTATGGATTACGTTGTCTTTGCAATTAGGAACCTATGCAGCACAGGGCATTATAAGTCACGAAGTAATGGTGGACAATAGTCAGGCTGTTCCCATTATACAGATTGCAAGTCCGACCCATGGTGTATCCCATAATCGGTATGAGTCCTTTTCTACAGATACGGGGGCTATTTTTAACAATGCCACTACACCTACAGTTAGTACTCAGATTGGTCCTGTAAATGCAAACCCTAACTTACGAGAGTCTGCCAACCTTATTGTCAATGAAGTAGTAGGGACTTCTACATCCCAGTTAGCAGGAACTTTTGAAGTAGCAGGACAGCCTGCGGATGTGGTCATTGCCAATCCCAACGGGATTTCTATCAAAGGAGTTCATTTTATTAACACCCCAAAAGCCACGCTTACTACAGGTGTCCCACACATGGTAGATGGTCAGTTAGAAAACTTTACCATTGAGAAAGGAAAGATTGATGTAACAGGGGCTATCAATGCACCTACGGAACATAGTGGAGCTAACTCATATACCCCTATTTCAAAGGTCGATTTACTGGCAAAGACGATTCGTATCAATGCAGATGTGGTGGCACAAGATTCTATTCGAGCTATCACAGGACGTAATATAGTGAATTATGCGGATGGAACTGTAACAGCTAAGGAATCTGGTGGAAATACCTCTACAGGTGTTGCCTTAGATGTAGGGGCTCTTGGTGGTATGTATGGAAATACCATTTCTTTAATCGGTACAGAATCTGGATTAGGTGTTAATATCAGTGGCTCTATCGATGCCATAGCGGGGAACCTACATATTGATACAGCGGGAAATCTCACCATTGAACAAGGTGGTTCACAGCAAGAGCCTACAAGTATTCACAGTGCCAAAAAAGTAGTGATTCGTAGCCAAGACTTTCATAATCGTGGCACCCTTGTGAGTGATGAAACAGTGACAATACAAAGCGGTACACTTACCAACGATGGGAACCTACAAGGAAAACAGATTGAGGCGAATGTGACCAATCTTCGTGGACAGGGAGTGATTTCCAGTGCGGAGAATATAACAATCCAAGGTATAGACTCTATTGTGTATCAAGGCGGCATACGCTCTCAGTCTGGGGATATCACTGTACGTGGGAAACAGGTAGAAGTAGATCGAAACCATATACAAGTAGTATCTAAAGATAAACTGCATATAGAATCGCAAACACCTAATCCTGAAATACCTGTAGATAGCTCAAAACCAGCTTTAGAGAACCCTTTACATACACCGACCATACAACCTATCCCTCATATACCTAACAAGGTGGTGGTAGAGGATACACAAGAAGAGTTACCTATTGTTGTAGATACGAATAGTCCCAAGAATCGCCAACCTATCTTAGATACGACGAGGAATGGCATAGATATCCTACACATTGCTGGTGTTGATGGAAACGGTGTTTCTCACAATGCATATACACAGTTTAATGTGAAAGACCGAGGCCTTATTCTCAATAATGCTACGAAATACACAAAAACTCAGTTAGCTGGTTACATTGATAAAAATATGTTCTTAGCTGGGAATGGTGCTAAGACAATCATCAATGAAGTTACCTCTACGAACCCATCTACTTTAAAGGGATATATAGAAGTGGCAGGGAATCCAGCGGATGTAGTCATTGTGAACCCAAATGGTATGACCGTCAACGGATTTGGTGTGATCAATGGCACTCATATGACCCTGCAAGGGAAAGATTATATAGACATCGTAGGAAAGGGCTATGGGGGACAGCAGATAGATAGTACTTTCATCACTGACCATCTACGTAACCGCCGCAGTGAACTATGGGGCCATCACCTTCGTATTGACACAGATACCTTAGAGAATACAGGAAATATAGCAGCAGAGACTATGCATATATCTGCCAAAACTATGCACAATGCGGGTTTTGTAGAAAGTAAAGATACTCTCCAATTTGCTGGAAATGAGCTTGTACAAGATAAGGGAATTATGAAGGCGAATCAGAATGTACATATCTCAGCGCATCATATCCGAAATAGCAATTCTTCTGTATTAGAAGCTGGTACTAGTGTGCATATCACGGGAGATACCTTACAGAACGATGCGTCCCATGTGGTCAGTCATGGTGTGATGCACTTAGGCGTAGGCAATTTAGAAAACACAAACATAGGGGCAATCATTGCAGAAGATACCCTACAGATACAAGGGAATACCTTTGCTAATACGAAAGGCATTCTCTTTGCAAAAAACGATGCAGAGATAGATATGAAAGAAGATGTGACGAATACAGATGGGTTGTGGCATGTGTTAGGTAATTTGCGTGCGCAAGGTCGCCACATTCGGAATATCAACAGCAAAGGTTCTTACTTTGGTTCAGACATCTATGTAAAAGGTAATGCCTATGTATTGGGAAAAGAGAGCTTTGAAAATAGGTCATCAGATGTCATTGTCAAAGGTGATCTCACTATCACAGCCCCTAAAATACAAAACCATAAGGATGTGTTTAAGACGGGGTGGACCATTTCAGAAGAAGATAAGTATGAGGGCATACCGCATCTAGACCAGCCTAACTATTATGAGGCAGATAGAAAATACCATAGAACGATTCATACAGGAACCATAGAAGAGGAAACCGCCACATCTAGAATACTGAGCGATGGTACAATTCACATTACAGGGCAAGATGTGCAAAATACATATAGCCAGATTATGGCGAAGGATGGCTTACAGGTTACGGCAGATTCCATTACCAACACAGGATATCAAGGGACGGTTCACTACGATGATATAGGCCGAGATAGACATTACTGGAAGTATAAACAGAAAAAACGCTGGTGGAAACGTAAAAAGTGGGTCTATGGACATACAGATATTCCCTATGAACATCACGAGAGCTTTGATGCTGAAAGTAGTCCATCTAGTGAACGTATTGCTGTATTAGGCAGTCATGGAACTACGAGCATCCAGTCTAATGCATTTACCAATACAACACTTGAGGCAGATGGAACAGCTTATGCCATACGAGATAAAAAGGTTGAAACTGCGGTGGCACCTACAGATGTTTCTAAATTAGTGACCCCTGTGTTGGAACCATCAAAACAACTCTACATGACGAGGGAGCCCCTTGCCGTTGCCAAGATAGAAGAGAACCCATTATATACAGATAAAAAGCAATTTTTGTCTAGTGACTATATGGTCGCTAGATTACAAGCAGACCCAGAACGAGTGTACAATCGATTACGCAATGGATATGAAGATCAAGAAATAGCGAAAGAAGAACTCCGTCAAAGTGGTCATACCCTTACGAAATATACAGGTCATGATCAGTCTTTACTTTCAGGGATACCTAATAGCATGTTACAAGCGGGAGATTTGCGCAAAGATGGTAGTATCGTCTTAGGTAAAGACGTGAAAATAACAAGCCAAAAACTATATAATACTGGCAGCATACAAGCTAAGGACTCTCTGTCCATTACAGGAAATCATGTCCGAAACCTCAGTGGGTCTATGAATGGCAATCTAGTGTCTATACGAACAGATATGTTAGAAAATACTTCGGGTCGTATACATGGTAAAGATGGTGTTCATATAGAAGGAAAGGATATCCGTAATGAAACGCAAATAATGACTAACAGTTCATTTGGATATCAACAAGATACAGCGCATGGAAATGCTAGTATCACTAGTGAAGGTAGTATCCATATCCAAGGGGATTCCATACGCTCTGTAGGCGCTACTATACAGGGTAGTAATACAGTGAATCTCGCAGGGAAAGATATACAACTCTCTGCCCGGACCTTACAAAATCGTTATATAGGTAGCGGAGTGACCCTAGAGTCCACTAAGTACCTAGGAAGTACCGTACAAGGACATACGGTACAAGTGCAAGGAGGAGAGATCACGTTACAAGGCTCTCGCATGATAGGACACACAGTGGACCTTACAGGGAACTCTCTAACCCTTACGAATGTAACAGATAGAACTTTGTCAGATGTAGCTGTGGGTGCTAGAGGTAGTGACTATTTCAACCGTAAGATGGTTATAGAAGAACAGAATCTAGGAGCTACCATTGAAGGTGATACCGGTGTGAAGGTGCGTATGGATAACAATGTATCCATGAAAGCAAGTACCATACATAGTAAAACGGGCCTTGTAGATGTACAAGCAGATCGAGTATCTATTGCACATGGTACTGAGCGTCATGAAACACTATCTGAGATACATCAAAAAGATAGAGGGTTCTTATCATCTACCACAAGGGATACCTATGACCATAGACGTACAGATACGGTAGTGGGCTCTACTATTTCAAGTGGTATTGTTAAGGTAGATGGTAAACAAGACGTACTAGTCAAAGCCAGCCATATAGTGGGGGATGCAGATGTTACGGTTACGAGTGCAGGTAATTTGACCATCACATCAGCACAGGAAGAATCTGGTGCCACTCATCGTGAGGAAGTACGTAAATCGGGTATTTTTGGTAATGGCGGTCTTAGCCTTACCATTGGTACACAAAAACAAACAGATACTTACGATGCTAAGAGCAGTGTAGCTAAAGGCAGCGTGATTGGAAGTCGCTTTGGTTCTGTCACCTTAGGTGCTACAGGATCTACACAAGTAGAAGCCAGTGATGTAGCATCGAAAGGGGATATTCAGGTTCAAGGATCTGGTGTGACAATACGTAATGGTTATACCACATCCCATACAGAAGAAACACATAGATTTTCTAAAACGGGGCTTACTCTTTCTTTGTCGAATCGCTTAGTAGATACCACAACCAATGCAGTGGGTACACTGACACGAGCACATATGGTGAAAGACGAGCGATTAAAAGCTCTATTAGGCTACAAAACCTATGATGATGCCAAGACATCTTTAGAAAAATCTAAACTGAAAGACCAAGCCAAGAGTTTACACCTCAATCTATCTTTAGGCACAGAACGAAGCGAAGCCTCTACTCATGTAGACAGCAAGATAGCAAAAGCATCGACGGTTGTGTCCGATGGACATATTCGTGTTACCACTAAGAAGGAGGATCTCCGCATAGAAGGAAGCGATGTACAAGGCAAGGACATTACCTTAGACTCGTCAAAAAGTATCTATGTGAAAGGCAAAGAAACGACCTCTAAGATGACACAGAGTATGAAGCAGAAACAAGGCTCTCTAGGTATTTCATATGATGTATTACAACACCGATTCTCCGATATATCTGTCAATGCCAGTGGCAGTAAAGGAAATATAGCTGGTACAGATATAGTCCATGACCCTACGAAGATACGTGCAACGAATACCCTTGCACTAACTACAAAACAGGATGTACACATCAAAGATGGTGTTCTTAAAGGGGAGGCTATCCAAGCAAATATTGGTGGTAACTTAGAGATTCACTCTGTACAGGATACACATGATTATACAGACCATACTACATCTGGTGGCATGAGTCTTAGCCTATCTAAAAAGGGAGCATTCAAATCATTACAAAGTTCTTTACAACGGACTGATATAGATAGCAAATACACCTCTGTGATCCACCAATCTGGACTCTATGCAGGAAGTACAGGATTCAACATATCCGTAGGCAACACAACTACATTAGAAGGAGCTCTCTTAGCTAGTCGTACAGATACGAATACACTGAAAACAAAATATCTAGTTATGAAGGATATGGAGAATAGGGCGAAGTATACCTATGGGTCTAAGGGAGTATCATATCTATCTGACGTACAATACAGGAAGTCTTTGCAACACATGAGAGATAGAAAAAATGCTATACTCACAGATAAAAATCTTAGCATTCCAGCTAAGATAAAATACTTACAACAGTTGAATCAAGATAATGACTATACAAGCCACCTCAAGTATGTTAATAGCTTGCATAATCAAGTAGGCCTATTACCAAATATGATGCCTGGTGAAAGAAAAGAAGCTTACAGTGTGACAAAATCTGCTATTGCACCTGGAATGATTGATGTAGAGAACTTTAAGATGGATGTGAGTCAAATTAATAGAGATATTAATCACAGCCTTCAAGCATTGGATACTATTTTCAACAAACAAGACATACAAGAACGACAAGAACTAACTAAATTATTTAACAAATATGCCAATGAAGCTATTCATCATATCTCTGATATGGCAGGTTGGAAGGAAGGTTCATCAGAAAAGGTAGCATTACATGCCATAGTAGGCAATATAAGTGCTAATATGGTGAATGGTAATATACGTGTAGGCACTGCAGCTGGCGGACTATCTGAACTCCTAGCACCAGCTATATTAGAAGCATCTAATGGCGATCCAGCAAAAGCACAATGGCTAGCATATGCTTTGGGATATGCCATAGATAAGCTTGCTGGAGGAACGGGAGAGCTAGGTGGAAGCATCAGTCATTATGGGGTTAAGTGGAATTTATTATTAAATGAACATGCAAAAGCTATACGGCAGAAAAGATATGAAAACTTTATTGATACCTTTAAGGGGCAATATATAGAAATGGAACGTAAAGGTAATCCTTATGGTGAGAAGACTATCAACCAAGCAGAAAATGACTTGTGGAATATGTACCATTTGAATAAAAAAGCAAATATATTCCCACAAGCGACAGAACTGTTAGGGTTATTTATGGAACCAGAAAATAATCAAGATATTATAGAAAAATCTGAAGAGATTTTACCAGGATTTCCTTTATATGTTTTAAATGAGAACTCTAAAGTACATCAATATCTTGCAAATAACGATGGACTGAATAAAGAAATAATTTCTAAGACTATGTCGAATTCTTATATGCATAACTTAGAACAAGTAACATATGAAGGGACTATTTCTTTTTATAGGAAAGGAGTCGATGAAGCTTTAGCCTATGGAACAGCAAGTTATATAGCGACATATCAAATTGATGGAGATTTGGTTTATGGAAAAATTACCATTATAGATAATTGGGATCATGATATAGATGAATCTAAATATTGGTTCTTGAAAGATGCATATATTTTACAGCAGTCAAAAAGGAAAAAAATTTTTGCCTATAAAACAACCTATGATGTGGCATATAAAATTGATGAACTTATGTTTATTGGGTGATGAAGAATGCGAAAAATATGTATGTGGTTTTTAATAATTGTCGGAATACTAGGGCCACTCTATCTATATATCAATATTCACCGGTATATGACTACAAAAACCTTTTTTCGATATGAAATAAATTATTTTTTTGAATTTAGGGATTATTTTAACGATATCAATATTGAAAATAAGGTGTATAGTTACACTGTAAAAGGTGATAACTTATATACTTATGGATTATCAGGATATACGAAGACAAAATTGGGGTTGGATATTCATATTATTAAAGTTTTGAATATAGAGTATGATAAAAACTATATTCATGACATAGAAGAAAGAAAATCTTATTCTAGCTTGGAGGGATTAAAAAATAAGTACATGTATGATGATGTTACCTTTACTAAAAGTTTTCATTCAATGGATGATGAAGATATAAATACTTTTTATATGTTGTATAAAAGAATACCAGATATTGAAGTATTTTTGTCTTCTATAGAAAAATCTCATTTATCTTATAAAGATGGAAAAAAAGTGGCACAAGGTCTCCGAGAACTAAACAATTCCTTAATTAAAGAATATATGAAGAGGAATGAGAAATAAACAATACTTCTAAATAATAGTTAAAACCTAGATGTTATGCAGAAATCTATGAGTATCCTTTAAACAATCTACTACTGAAACGGCAAGTCCTAATACAAACACAACAAGCTTAGCTGATAGTCCAGATATTTATCGGAATGGTGAGCAATATAAACCAGGAGTGGGAGCTAGACAATTAAAAGAAAACATTATATATGAGAGTAAAGGGTATTATTACCAAACTGATGAATTGGGGCGTATAAAAGCGGCCCAAGGTGAATTGCGATTAGAAGATGGCGTGAGAAATAAGGGGGATCAATTAAAAGCAGGTGGTGATGACCGATTACCAGGTGACCATGGTGGGCATCTAATAGCTAAAATCTTTGGAGGATCAGGAGAGTTAGATAATCTAGTTGCGATGGATAAAATTGTGAACACTGTAGAATATAGAGAATTAGAAAGGGTTTGGTATAAAAGATTAAATGAAGGTAAAAAAGTAGAAGTTACAATTGATGTTAAATACGAAGAAGTTAATAAGCGACCAACGGGATTTGATGTTATATATAAAGTAGATGACAATCCTGAGGTTATTCAGTTTCTTCCTAATGGAGGATGAATATATGTTTGTAAAAGAAATGAAAGATGAAGTAGCAATTAAGTTGACTGACTTACTAAAAGATAGATTAAATATTTTGTTACAAGATAATTGGGAAAGTTTAGTTTTTTTTGGACAGTGCTGGAGGTCAAGTTTAGCACCAAGATACATAATTACTTTTGAGGATGGAACATATATCATGGAGGGAGAGCTATTTTGTTTTTCCTCTGAACGTATTGGAGATAGGTCATTTTTTAATATGTTAGTGGATAATTTTCTCAAAGTATATAAGTTTAAGAATAAGGATAATGTGCACACTCTTAATATACTGAATATTGAGATTGGAAAAAATGGAGATTCTAGATATACATATAGCGAAGATTTGTATGGTAACTATGAATATCCACATACACCGTATATTTTATGGTCATATGTAGAGGTAGGAAATACAAAGGGATTTATAAGGGAGGAGGAAATAGAAGCAGAAAAGTATATTGATAAGTACAGTTTACAACCTAAAAGAATATTACAGCGTAGAACAAAAACTCTTAAAATACCTGATTTGCTAGAGAACTTGCTCTATAAACAAATTATGTATATCAATAGGTATTTGCCTAGTAAAACTAAAAAACTATACTTTCATTTAGATAGGCTGCATGAAAATTGGAAACTTAGTCTTTACATTAATACTATAGATAATAACTGGACACGAATTAGAAATATACAATCTAATGATAAGATGTGTACATATCAAGAGTTAATTATCTCATTAAAAGGAAGTATTGATGAAATTGATGAGTTGCATCGTATTTGCAGCAAAATGTATACATCTATTGACTACATTTTCGACGTTTCCACCGGTGAACTCTCTTATGTATATGACAATGTCACAGAAGATAATTTTACTGATGAGCTAGCTTTAGTAGAAGCTTGGGAAAAAAGATATTTCTCCCCAGATGGGGAACCACTGCTTACGCATGCAGTAGCACCCCATGAAGGATGTATTACAGGGACTATGCACATAGATATGTCTCAGTTTATTGAAGAGGAGGAAGAAGAAGTGGTTAGTGTAGATCCAGCTATAGAATTTACAGGGGAAGATATTCACGATTTGATTCCACAATATCTTCAAAATAGTTACGATATTTTGTATTCTATCTTGCCAGGTACATATCAGCGGATATACCTATATGTAGAGAATGATGGAACGGTATGTCGTCAACTAGGGTATATCATTGTCGATGGTGAATACCTTACTTTTGAGGAAATGATAGACCATAAGGTGGTTTCTAAGGCGACTTATGATGCTACAATGGAACAACTAGCACTGTGGTCGAATTACATGCGAAATGCATTTATTGCTTGTCATCTTGAACCGTGGACGGTGTTCTCCTATATGATAGATGAAGAACGACATATTTCTACTAACTTTGGTTACGATGTATTAGCAGAACAAGCCTATGACAATGAACTCTTTGACCTTTGGTCTTATGAAAAATTAGGAATTAAGAGTCCTAACTTGTCTGAAGAGAAGATAGCATCTATTGTTCCAGAAAATGAGTATGCCAAATTTTAATATGAAGGAGTCTAGGATTGACAAATCATAAAATAGTTACAGGCCTTGCTTGTTTGTGTATAGGGGCGCTTTCTCATAGTGTTCATGCTAATACTATAGACGAGCAAGGTAAACTGCTAGAGCAGATGGAGCGTTCTATATCTCATGTAGAGCAAAAGACACCCCCAGCTTTCACAGTTATTACAGAAGAGAAAGTATCTGAAAAGGTGAATCTACTATCCAATTATGCACCAGAATTTTTAATTCATCATATTGAACTTTCACAGGTTCCACCAGAGTTTAGTTTTCTGCAAACCATGGTGGCTAAGAAAGAACATCAATCGTATGGGGTAGAAACAATTAATACCTTGTTGCAGGAACTTAATACAGCATTACTAGATAGAGGTTACGTTACCTCTAAGGTCTATATGGAGCCTCAAAATATAGGAAGTGGCACACTTCGCTTATCCTTGCTGGTAGGAACCGTGGAAGAAATACAATTTAAGGGCGTGGCAGGTAATTATACAAACGCAATAGCCTTTCATAAGGGGCATATCTTAAATATAAGGAAGATAGAACAAACGGTAGATAATCTAAATACAGTGCCCCATCAGAAGGCTACGGTACAGTTACAACCGGGAAGTAAGTTAGGTACATCTATAGTGGTATTTCAGATAGAAAATAGGTCTAAAGTAGAGGTCACCACAGGATTTGATAATTTCGGTAATGAAGGAACAGGACGCTTTCAAGGGAATGTGTCCATCACGGTAGGTAGACCATTAGACCGTAGTGATACCTTGTACTATAGCTTAACTAGATCTAGACACTCAGATAGCATCAATATAAGTAAATCCAGTTATGTATCATACCAACTACCTATTGGAAATGATAGCATTACCCTTAGCCATTCTAATTCAGACTATCAACAACGGGTTGGCTATGCCATTAAACCTTTTATTTCTAGCGGTAACTTTACTAGCAGTGAATTACGATGGAAACACGTATTGCACAGGAATAGTCAACAGATTACAGAATTAGTGCAAGGTCTTACGCATAAGACAAGGCATTCTTTTATCAATGGTAGTGAAATTGATGTGCAACGGAGAAATACCACGTCTTGGTCTATAGGAATACACCAAAAACGATATAGCAAGAATGGAAGTCTAGATTGGTTAGTGCAATATGAAAAGGGTGTTCCTTGGTGGGCTAGCCCTGGTCCTACTGATCATTTAGGAGAAGCCACTACACAATATCATATATATACGGGGAAAGTGAACTATCAGCGTACAATGACTCTTTGGAACCGGAAAGCAACCTATACAATGGAAGCGAAAGGACAGTATACGAATAGTAATCTTTACAGTAGTGAGTTCTTTACCATTGGTGGATGGTATACGGTGCGTGGGTTTACCGGCGATAGAAATCTAGCCGCAGAACGAGGGTTCTATGTACGGAACACCTTAGATGTATCATTAAATCAGAATCATACAGTGTATGTAGGTTTAGATTATGGTAAAGTATACGGAAAATCTACGGAAGATATATTGGGTACAGCGTTATGGGGCGGAGCGATTGGTATGAAAGGACACTATGGAAGTGCTAACTATAATATATTCTTATCCACCCCGTTACAAGTGCCAAACGGTTTTACAGTGCCATATCGAGTCCTAGGAATACAGATGAGTACTGCCTTCTAAGCACGGTTAGGTGATTCACTAATTTACCTTGCAAAAGGCTGTGATTATTACTATAATAAAGGATAGATTAATATGTTTCTTTCACAGGAGGTTACCATGAGCTATGTAAAACAGCAAGACCCTAAAGTTCAAGAAATGATTGAATTAGAGTTGGGTCGTCAACGCAATAAATTAGAAATGATTGCATCGGAAAACTTTGTGTCTCAAGCTGTGATGGAAGCACAAGGTAGCGTATTGACAAATAAATACGCAGAAGGATATCCACATAAACGCTATTACGGTGGATGTGAATATGTCGACATGGTAGAAGAGTTGGCTATTGAAAGAGCGAAACAACTATTCGGCGCAGAACATGTGAATGTACAACCTCATTCTGGCTCTCAAGCAAACTTTGGCGTGTACTTTGCCTTATTAGAGCCAGGCGACACTATTATGGGGATGAATTTATCCCATGGTGGACATTTAACACATGGATCTCCAGTGAATGTATCTGGTAAGTATTTTAATATTATTCCTTATGGCGTAGATGCAGAAACAGGTCGCATTGATTATGAGGAAATGCGTAAAATTGCTCAAGAGCATAAGCCTAAAATGATTATCGGTGGTGGCAGTGCTTACTCCCGTCAAATTGATTTCAAAACCATGGCAGATATTGCCCATGAAGTAGGCGCAATTTTCATGGTGGATATGGCACACTTTGCTGGCTTAGTGGCAGCAGGATTGCATCCAAATCCAGTGGAATATGCTGATATTGTAACTACCACTACACATAAAACATTGCGTGGACCACGTGGTGGTATGATTATGTGCAAAGAAGAATATGCTAAAGCGATTGATAAATCTATCTTCCCTGGTATTCAAGGTGGTCCTTTGATGCATGTCATTGCTGCCAAAGCAGTTGCTTTTGGTGAAGCATTACAACCAGAATTTAAGGAATATGCAAAACAAATCATTGTGAATGCCCAAACATTAGCTGATGCGTTACAAGAAGAAGGTTTTACTATCGTATCTGGTGGTACCGATACGCATGTATTATTAGTAGACCTACGTACTGTAGGCTTAACTGGTAAAGTGGCTGAGCATGTACTAGATGAAGTAGGTATTACATGTAATAAAAATACAATTCCATTTGATCCAGAAAGCCCATTTGTTACATCTGGTATCCGCCTAGGCACTCCAGCGTTAACAACTAGAGGTTTACATGCAGAAGATATGAAAGAAATTGCAAGCATCATTTCTTTAGTATTAAAACAGACAGAAGATACTGCTGTATTGGCAGAGGCTAGACAACGTGTAGCAGCACTTTGTGAAAAATATCCAATGTATGCTTAATTAATAAAAAGGAAGTAAGTAAGATGAACGTAAATGTAATGACACATCCTTTGATTCAACATAAAGTAACGTTGATTCGATCTGTAGATACGGGGACAAAAGATTTCCGCCAATTATTAGAAGAAATCGCTTTGTTAATGGGCTACGAAATCACACGTGATTTACCATTAGAAGATGTAGAAGTAGAGACCCCATTGGTGAAAGCAATTGGTAAACAAATCGCAGGAAAAAAATTGGGTATTGTGCCTATCCTTCGTGCTGGTTTAGGTATGGTGAATGGTTTGTTGGAATTAATGCCAATGGCAAAAGTAGGCCATGTAGGTATGTATCGTGATCCAAAAACATTGCAACCAGTAGAGTACTATTGCAAATTACCATCTGATTTGGCTGATCGTCGAATTATCGTGACAGACCCAATGTTGGCTACAGGTGGTAGTGCAGCAGCAGCGATTTCTTTATTGAAAGAAAAAGGTGCTAAAGAAATTCAATTAATGTGTCTAGTAGCAGCCCCAGAAGGTGTAGAAGTTGTGAATAAAGCGCATCCTGACGTACGCATCTATGTAGCTGCATTAGATGAAAAATTAAATGACCATGGATATATTTTACCTGGTCTTGGTGATGCGGGAGATCGTATTTTCGGTACGAAATAAACGGTGTTGCCCGAAGAGTAGTGCGCGTTTCTTTTCAGTGACGCGCATTATTTTTATAAGAAAGGGTATATATGGCTAAAAAGAAAACAGTTTTTTTCTGCTCAGAGTGTGGAAATGAATCATCAAAATGGTTTGGTCGTTGTACTGCTTGTGGTGCTTGGAATACGGCGGTGGAGGAAGAACTGCAACCGGAAGTTAAAACAAAGCATGTAGCGTCTTATCGACCGGTAGAAGATGAGGATAACAAGCCCAAGGCTTTGACAGAGATTGAGGTAGGTGCTATTGCCCGAATTACTTCTGGATATGGAGAAATTGATCGTGTTCTTGGCGGGGGTATTGTACCTGGTGCGTTAATCTTGCTAGGTGGGGACCCAGGTATTGGTAAGTCTACCTTACTATTACAAGTGTCTGGTCGTATTGCAGAAGAGTCAGGTAAAGTCCTATATGCATCTGGAGAAGAATCAGATATGCAGTTAAAGCTGAGAGCTCATCGACTAGGTATCAATTCTTCCAATCTCTTAGTGCAAGCAGAAACTAATTTAGATACCATATTGAATGAAGCTAAACGAAGTCAACCAATGTTACTTGTTATTGACTCTATCCAAACTATGTATGTAGGTTCTGTAGAATCTGCACCGGGAAGTGTCAGTCAAGTTCGTGAATGTACAGCTAGATTGTTACGCTTTGCAAAAGATCAAGACATTCCAGTGATTATCATTGGTCATGTTACCAAAGATGGTACTATCGCAGGACCTCGTATGTTAGAGCATATGGTAGACGTAGTATTGTATTTTGAAGGAGAACGGTCCTATCAATTTCGTATTTTACGAGGAATTAAAAATCGATTTGGATCTACATCGGAATCAGGATTATTTACCATGGAAGAAGAAGGGTTAGGTGAACTCCTCACCCCATCAGCTACTCTATTAGCAGAGCGATCAGAAGAAGAGACGGGTTCTGCCATAATGGCATACTTAGAAGGAGTACGACCTATCTTGGTAGAAGTGCAGAGTTTAGTGGTATCCACTGCCTTTGGTATGCCACGGAGAACCGCTATTGGATATGATTTAAATAAGCTGATTTTACTCCTAGCAGTATTAGAAAAACGCTGTGGCTTTACCTTAGGTAACAAAGATGTGTATGTTACTATTATTGGGGGCTTAAAAATTAATGAACCTGCTTGTGACCTAGCCATGGCAGTAGCCATAATTTCTAACTTAAAAAATAAGCCTGTACCTCCAGATATGGTGATATTAGGCGAAGTAGGCTTGACAGGTAATATTCGTAGTATTCCACGTATAGAACAACGAATTGCGGAAGCTAAGAAATTAGGATTTAAACAATTTGTGATTCCTGCTGGTAATGTAAAACAGTTGAAAGGAATACAAGAAGGTATCTCCATACAAGGGGTGACTAGTATTCAAGAAGTGATGAAAAGTATTTTCTAACCCTATGTGCGAAGTCTTTACTATGAAGTATTCATTAGAATTACACGTAGGGATAGTATACTAAAAAAAGAGGAGGTGACCATATGATTTATAAATTATTGCGCTATGCTATTGCTATTTTATTTGGCAGTATGGGGTACGTCGGAGCAGATGCACTATCAACACTTATGGTATCTATATGGGATGAAAAGATGCTGCAAATGGGTGTATTTGGAATCTCTGCAGTGATGATATTGTACTATACCATAAGTATCTTACTAGCAGCTTTTATCGGTTATTTAGTGTCCCAGTATATTTTGCGTATAGGATTAAGAGTAGCAAAACAAATTGAACGTATTTTAAGTCGAGTTCCTAGTCAACAACTAGTAGCTGGCACGATAGGATTATTATTTGGACTCATTATTGCTAATTTAATTGGTATGGCTTTTGAGCGTGTACCAATTATTGGCTCATACTTACCCATCGCGCTCAGTGCTGTATTGGGATATATAGGGATTCGTTTGGGGATGGATAAAGGGCCAGACTTATATAAAGCTATGGTATCTTATACGTTTAGAGGATTGCTCAATAAGGGTAGATCACCTAAAGAATCAAAAGTAAAAGAAATCCAAACTTGTTCTGCTAAGGTCTTAGATACATCGGTTGTCATTGATGGTCGAATTTTAGATATTGTGAATACAGGATTTTTGGAAGGTCCTTTCATAGTGCCTGTATTTGTACTAGAAGAATTACAAAAATTGTCTGATTCTGCGGATACTTTGAAACGTAATAAAGGCAGACGAGGGTTAGACTTACTACAGACAATGCGTGAAAAATTAACAGAATCCATGGAAATCATAGATGTTGATTATGAAGATCTGTCAGAAGTAGATTTGAAATTGATTCGACTTAGTATGGATAAACATTGGAAGCTCATAACCAATGATTTTAATCTGAATAAAGTAGCCACATTGCAAGGAGTTGGGGTGTTGAACCTAAATGATCTAGCAAATGCTATTAAGCCAAAAATGACGAGTGGTGAAACCTTACTAGTACGTATTATGAAAGCTGGTAAAGAACCACATCAAGGAGTTGCCTATTTAGATGACGGTACTATGATTGTTGTGGAAAATGGTGTAGACTATGTGGATCAAACAGTAAATGTAGTAGTTACCTCTGTATTACAAACCAGTGCGGGACGAATGATTTTTGCCCGTGTAGAGGAATCAAATTCCTAGAAAGGGAGTACCATGATTAGTTGTATCTTATTAGCAGCAGGTGCAGGACGCCGAATGGGCTATACAGAGAATAAAGTGTGTATGCCGTTGGGACAGTATACAGTGTTACAATGGAATTTACATCACATGAAACAATGGGAAGGCTTAGAAGAAGTCATTGTGGTTGTATCGGAACAAGATCAACTCTCTATTCAAGAACAAGTGGAAGCTATGCAGGTACCGTGGATGGTACAATATGTGATTGGCGGTGCAGAACGACAAGACTCTGTAGCTGCTGGACTTTCACAAGTATCGAATGGAGCAGAGATTGTATTAGTGCATGATGGTGCAAGACCATTAGCGAACAAGGAGTTAGCTCATCGAGTGGTTGAGGGGGCTAAAGTATATGGAGCTGCAGTGCCAGCCATTCCTGTAGTAGATACGATAAAACGTGTGAATGCAGAGGGATATGTAGAAGAAACATTAGTACGTTCTGAATTATATGGAATGCAAACACCACAAGGGTTTCAAACTGCTATTTTGTTAGATGCTTATGTATATGCGGAAGAACACAGATATAAAGGAACCGATGATGTGTCTTTAGTAGAGTTTCAAGGAAACCCAGTGCACATTGTAGAAGGGGATAGAAAAAATATTAAATTAACAGTCCCTGAAGATGTGGCAATTGCTAAGAAGTATTTAGGAGTAGAATCTATGATGCGTATTGGTTATGGTTATGATATCCACCGTTTCAAAGAGGGACGACCTTGTGTATTAGGAGGGGTAACTATCGATAGCCCTATTGGTCCTGATGGGCATTCTGATGCGGATGTGTTGATTCATGCCCTTATGGATGCTATGCTAGGGGCTGCAGGTATGCGAGACATTGGGTATTATTTTCCTCCAGAAGATGATGCTTTCAAAGGGATTTCTAGTAGGCTATTATTAGAAAAAGTGGTACAATTATTAAAGGACTCAAATTTTGGAATCTACAATGCAGATATCATGGTCATTGCAGAAGCTCCAAAATTGAAACCTCATATTGAAAAAATGAAAGAAAATCTAAGTGTGGATTTAGGTATCCCTCTTAGTAGAATTAGTATTAAAGCAACGACAAATGAAGGGTTAGGTGCCTTGGGAAGAACAGAAGGTATAGCCGCACAAGCTGTTGTTTCAATGTATGAAAGAGAGGAGTTATAACTCATGAAAGTTCGTTTTGCACCGAGTCCAACCGGTCCATTTCATATTGGTGGAGCTCGTTCCGCATTATTTAACTATTTATTAGCTCGCAAGGAGCAAGGTACATTCTTATTGCGCGTGGAAGATACTGACCAAGCTCGTTCTACTCGTGAAAGCGAAGAAAACATTAAGGCTGCTCTTAAATGGCTTGGTATGGACTGGGATGAAGGTGTTGACGTAGGGGGCGAACATGGTCCATATCGCCAAACAGAACGTTTAGATATTTACGAAAAAGTAACACAACAATTGTTAGAATCTGGTCATGCTTACGAATGTTATTGTTCCCAAGAAGAATTAGATTCCGTTCGGGAAGAGCAATTAGGTCGTGGTGAAACTCCAAAATATAATGGTCATTGTCATCATTTAACGGAAGAACAAAAAGCTGCCTACAAAGCAGAAGGACGTAAACCAACCATCCGTTTACGTGTTCCGTTGCATGAAACAGTAGCTTTTGATGATATGGTTCGTGGTCATGTATCCTTTGAGTCTAATGGTATTGGAGATTTCGTTATTGTTAAATCCGATGGAATTCCTGTCTATAACTATGCCGTTGTGGTAGACGATCACACAATGGGTATTTCTCATGTTATCCGTGCGGAAGAACATTTATCTAACACACCACGTCAAATCGTGATCTATAAAGCTTTGGGCTGGGATGTACCAACATTTGGTCATATTTCCTTGATTATGGGCAAAGATGGCAAAAAAATGAGTAAGCGACATGGTGCTACCTCTGTTGAACAATACCGTGAGTTGGGATACTTACCAGAAGCAATTGTGAACTTCTTAGCCTTACTAGGCTGGGCTCCTGAAGGTGAGGAAGAACTATTCACTAAGGAAGAGTTGTGTCAAAAATTCTCTATGGATCGAGTGGCAAAAAATCCAGCTGTCTTTGATATTGATAAATTGAATTATATTAATTTCAATTATATGAAACAATTGACACCAGATGCATTATATGAATTATGTTTACCTCATTTGGTAAAAGCTGGCTACGCTAGTGAAAGTCCGTCTACAGAGGAACAAGCATGGCTCACAATGCTTTGTACTTGCGTGAAAGACCATATTAGTTATGGTGCTCAAATCGTAGATGAAGTAAATATGTTCTTCCAAGATGATATCCTAGAAGATGCAGAACATGCAGAAGAGATTGCAGCTGTGAAAGCAGAAGAATCCTATCCAACAGTAATTGGGGCTTTTAAAGAAAAAATTGAAGCTATGGATGAGATTACCCCAGATGCTGTCAAAGCAGCAATCAAAGCGATTATGAAAGAAACAGGATTAAAAGGCAAATTTGTATTTATGCCAATTCGCATTGCTACCACAGGTCAAATGCACGGTCCTGATTTGAATTATATTATTACCTTATTTGGCAAAGAAAAAGTACTTCGCCGTCTAGGCTAAGTGCATACAAGGAGGCTATTTCTAATGAGAGAACTGACCGTTTTCAACACGATGACTCGTGAAAAATCAGTATTCCAACCTGTGAAAGAAGGGGAAGTTAGCATCTACGTATGCGGTGTAACACCATATAATCATCCTCATATTGGTAATGCACGTCCTTTTGTAACTTGGGACACCATTCGTCGTTATTTGAGCCATGTAGGCTATAAAGTAACATATATACAAAACTTTACAGATGTGGATGATAAAATCATTAATACGTCTAATGGTGAAGGAGTAGCATGGAATGTAATCTCTGATCGCTATATTGATGCCTACTATGATGTAATGGATGCATTACATGTGCGTCGTGCCGATGTATATCCTCGTGTGTCTACGCATATGGAAGAAATTATTTCCATGATCACTACATTAATCGACAATGGCTATGCCTATGCAGTAGATGGTGATGTGTACTATCGTGTAGAGAAATTTGAGCATTATGGTAAGCTATCTGGTCGTACTTTAGACGATATGGAAGCTGGTGCTCGTGTAGATGTAGATGACCGTAAGGAAAATCCAATGGACTTTGCTTTATGGAAAGCGGCAAAACCAGGAGAACCATTCTGGGAAAGCCCTTGGGGGCAAGGCCGACCAGGTTGGCACATTGAATGTTCTGCTATGAGTCAAAAATATTTGGGCGAAGAATTTGACTTCCATGGCGGTGGATCTGACTTAATCTTCCCTCATCATGAAAATGAAATTGCCCAATCTGAAGGATGCTCTGAACACCATCCAGCTGTACGTTATTGGGTGCATAATGGTTTCATTACGATTAATCAAGAAAAAATGAGTAAATCCTTGAACAATTTCTTCTTGGTGAAAGATATTTTAGAACAATATAGTGCAGATGCATTACGTTTCTTCTTGTTGAGCACACATTATCGTAGTCCATTGGACTTCAGTGATGAACGCTTAGATGAAGCGACTAAGGCTATTGAACGATTCCAAACCGTGATTGACAACTTACTGTACTTAGAAAGTCGTCCAGAAGGATTGTGTGAACTGGAAGCAGCAGAATTATTGAAAAATGCTCGTAATTATAAAGAAGAGTTTGAAGCAGCTATGAGCGATGATTTCAATACAGCGTTAGCAACAGCACCAATCTATGGTTTGGCAAAAGAAATTAATATCTATTACCAATCTGTTCAAAGCTGTGATGGCACTGTATGCCATAGTACTATTGGTGAAGTTAAAGAAATCTTTAAAATGATGTTAGATATTCTAGGTTTATTAGAAGAGGGCTGGAAAGGTCAAGAAACTAGTAATGAAGAATATAATCAATTAATGGAAGTCATCTTGAATATTCGTCAATGTGCTCGTGATCAAAAACAATGGGGCATTGCAGACTCCATTCGTGATGAATTGGCCAATATTGGAATTGTCATCGAAGATTCCCCACAAGGGGCACGGTGGAAAAAACGTGAACTTTAATCGATACAAACAGCTACGATCTATGGCGATTGATAAATTAAAATCTTCAGTGAAAGTAGAAGCAAATGGAGAGGGTCCTTTAGAGGACTCTCTTATGCTTGCTTATATTGGAGATGGTGTATATACTTTATTTATCAGAAATCGTGTAGTAGAAACGGGCATTACAAAAACACAAATACTTCATGATGTAGTGACGTCATTTATCAATGCAAAAGCACAGGCGAAAGTATTACAGGCATTAGAGCCAACTCTGACAGAGGAAGAGTTATTAGTGGCAAAACGGGCTCGCAATAGTAATGTGCATGTACCGAAAAGTGCCAGTGTACAGGAATACCGCATGAGTACAGCATTTGAGGCGTTGTTGGGGTATACCTATCGCAAGGGGGATGAAGAGAGGCTTACTACTCTCATGGAATTCGCTTTTGCTGAAACGTTGTCACATATGTAGCATGAATATAAATACGCCATAGGCTTTCATTAATTAACTTGTATTGAAGTCTGTGGCGTTTTCTTAATCTGTGGAATGGAAGAGCACGGCATATTCCTTCAGAAACGGCATTTCATGATGTTTCTTCAGGAACACGCCGTGCTCTTCTAGGTCTTCAGCTAATCATCAAAAAGCTACAGACTTCTTATAGCAGATACAAATATATCTTCTTGGAAGTCTATGGCGTATTTCTCTAAAAGTATATAGGATGACAACCTTTCATCAGATGGTGCTCAGGTGAAAAGGGAAGAGCACGGTATACCCCTTCTCAAACGGCATTTCATGATGTTTGTTCGGGGGCACACCGTGCTCTTCTTGTGTTTTCTGAATTAACGACAGATGAACGTGACATGGCATAGAATATGTTTTTTTCATTGTACTAGTGGGTGTGACAACGTTTCAGGGGGGCGCTCATGTGTTATGTTGGGAGTTGTCTTGTTTTAGTGGTATAATAGATTAATAGCTTAGTGGTTTCTAAGCTTTTGTATTGATTTTGATGATATGAAATATGTACTTTTCATATTGATATGTTTAACATGTATGTATAGACACTATTTCTAGTTAGTATGCTTAGTAATGTGAAGCGCAATATGTTTAGTAAGATGTTACTGCGTATTGTTAGGTTTGCTTTTTGGAAAGTTTGAGGTTTTCATGGATACGTTTATTGTAGGTCGTAATGCTGTGCGTGAGGCGCTGAAGTCAGATCGAGGGATTCATCGTATTTTAGTGGTAGAAGGTAAGCAAGGGGGTTCTCTTTCAGAGATATTGGGTTTGGCAAAGTCTAAGGGTGTAGAAATTCGTCGCGTGAAGGAACGAGATTTACAGAAGTATCCTAGTGATGTGCCGAATCAAGGTGTGGTAGCCTTGGTGAATGCGGTGAAGTTCCAAGAGTTACAAGATGTATTACTGGCATGTACGGAAGAGCATCCGTTGTTGATTTTAACGGATGGGGTGGAAGATCCTCATAATATGGGTGCTATCATTCGTACGGCTGAATGTGTAGGTGCTACAGCTGTATTGATTCCTAAACGTCATAATGCGCCTATTAATGCTACCGTTAGCAAAACATCTGCAGGGGCTGTAGAATCGATTCCATTGGTACAAATTGGCAATGTAGCACAGACCATTGAGCAATTAAAAAGTCAAGGCTTCTGGGTGATGGGAGCTCATATGGATGGGTCTGTGATGTATGATGTCAATATGACAGGTCCTATTGTATTGGTCATTGGTAATGAGGGAAAAGGTCTAAGTCGATTGACAAAGGAATTGTGTGATGTATTGGTAACAATTCCTATGTTTGGAACCATTAATTCATTAAATGCATCGGTAGCAGCAGCGGTTCTTTTATATGAAGCGAGACGTCAACGATAATAGGTATACTATGAAAAAAGATATTTTAATTGTAGATGGGTATAATGTTATTTTTGATTGGGCTGACTTGAAATCACTCAGTAAGGAGTCTTTAGAACATGCCCGATTAGAATTACGTCATAGATTACTCAATTATGGGACCTATAAGGGATATAAAATTATTCTTGTATTTGATGGTAAGCACGCACCTTTTACAGCAGATGAACAGCGTATATCTGCAGATTTTATTGAGGTCTTTACGGGTACTCATGAGACGGCAGATGCTTATATTGAGCGTGAAGTATTTAGTAAAAAGGGTCAATATAAGACAATCTACGTCGTAACAAGTGATGGGGAAGAACAAAGCCAAATTTTAGGATTTGGAGGATTACGCATATCAGCACGTGAATTACGTCATCAAATTGACTTAGCTAAACAAGAAGAACGTAAACGATATACAGGTTATCATCAACGTGATGCTATGACATTACAACGTAATGAATTAGGTGCACATATTGATGGGGATGTGGCGGAAAAACTTGAACGAATGCGACGAGGGGAGCTATGAAAGTAGCTCCTTTTGTTATAATTGCCTTGATAATTTTATAGAGGAATACTAGAATCAGTAGATACATGCATACATACTAATATCTTACGGTGGATCTAGAATATTGAGGTGATATATAAAAAAGAGGGTTAACTAAGAGAAATGGTATTTCTCCTTGTTAACCCTCTTTTAGAGTTCATTATAGAGCATTTACTTTAGCTGCTAAATTGGATTTTTTGCGAGCTGCAGTATTTTTATGAAGAACGCCTTTGGAGGCTGCTTTATCAATTACGCTTGTAGCATGAACTAGTGCTTTTTTAGCTTCTTCTACAGCGCCTGCTTGAGCAGCTTCTACAGTCTTACGAGTAGCTGTACGAATTTGAGATTTTACAGCAGAGTTTTTCGCACGACGTTCAGCATCCGTTTTTACGCTTCTAATACTGGATTTAATATTTGGCAATTGAGTCACCTCCTTGTGATTTACTGTATTATTACTAAAGTAGTATATCATAGGGCGTACAGTTTTGCAACTATTTTTATATTTACTCTAAGGAATATTGGCTTATATAGCAAGGCTTTACACAGAAATAACCTCTATTTTCATCACTCATGAGAGCAGGAAATATGATATAATTAAGAATACATAAATCTATTAATAGGAGATGCTTATATGAAAAAATTAATGGTTATAGATGGCAGTAGTTTATTATATCGTGCATTTTTTGCACTTCCACCACTGCAAAATGCTCTAGGAGTTCCTACCAATGCTGTGTATGGATTCTTAACAATGCTTACAAAACTGTATGAAGAAATCAATCCCGATTACATTGCAGTTGCCTTTGATAAAGGTAAAGAAACATTCCGTATGGATATTTACGAAGACTATAAAGGAACTCGTCAAAGTGCACCAGATGAATTGCGTCCACAATTTAGCTTGATCCGTGAAGTCTTAGAATCCTTAGGTATCATTGTCATTGAAGAAGAAGGATTTGAAGGCGACGATATCATTGGCTCGTTGAGCAAAAAATGGGGCTCATCAGACCTTGCTGTTCATATCATTACTGGTGATAGAGACAACCTACAACTAGTCGATGAGTATACCAGTGTGTTTTTAACGAAAAAGGGCATCACTGATATGCTTCATGTGACTATGGCTAATATGGAAGAACTGTATGGGTATGGGCCTCAAATGGTTATTGAAATGAAATCTCTTATGGGAGATTCTTCAGATAATATTCCAGGTGTACCTGGCGTTGGTGAAAAAACAGCCCTTAAACTATTAAATCAATATGGTACTTTAGAAGGTGTATATGAGCATATTGAGGAACAAAAGGGAAAACTGAAAGAACGCTTAGTAGACAACAAAGACTTAGCGTTCATTTCGCATCAACTAGCTACCATCAAAACAGATATGGATATGCCTTATGAACTAGAGCAATTTGTTCCTGCTGTACATCGTGGTGAAGTGACACCTTTATTTGAAAAGTTAGGTTTTCACGCAGTAACACCAAGATTACTAAAGGCTATGGGTGTGGCAGAAGAAGGGACTTTATTCGATCAATTCTTAGCTCCACCAGCAGAAGAAATTGAATTAACTCATGTCACAGAAGTACCACGAGAATTTTACGAAGATAAAGTGATTAGCCTTGTCTTGAAAGAAGCGGGAACACATCCATTTAGGACGATAGAAGCCCTATATCTATATAATGGGGATACCCAATTAGTTGTGAATGGATTTGTAGATGTAGGGCATTTAGAAACAGTCTTCCAAGGGGCTAAGGAACTGGTTACAGATAATGCAAAATTGTTATTTGAAGTATTAGGTACTGAAACAACAGGTCGTATTTCAATTTTGAAAGAAGAAACTGTTCATATCAAAGATCTTACATTAATGGCGTATTTACTTGATCCTACACGAGCAAACTATGGTATGACCTATTTATGCGAACGTTTTGGACAACCTTCCATTCCTGCTACGGAAAATGAAACAGAGTGGGCTCTACAAGCACAAGCTTTATACCATATGCACGAGAAAGCTACGGAAGAGATGGAAGTAGCAGGTGTGTGGGACTTATATCGAGATATTGAATTGCCATTATTACGTACTCTATGTGTACTAGAAAAAAATGGTATTTACATGGATGTAGACCAATTACACACTACATTGGAACGCTTCAAAGTAGAGGTTAGTGAACTACAAGAAAAGATATTTACATTGGCTGGAGAAACTTTCAACATTAATTCGCCAAAACAATTGGGTGTTATCTTGTTTGAAAAATTACAATTGCCAGTGATTAAGAAAACAAAAACTGGTTATTCTACGGATGCTGAAGTCCTAGATATGCTCAGAAATGATCATGAAATTGTAGAACAAATTTTGGCCTATCGTTCAGTGGTAAAATTGGTATCTACCTACTTAGAAGGGTTTGAAGGACTTGTGAATCCTCATACTAACCGGATTCATACTTCTTTTAATCAAATGGTAACAGCTACTGGTCGTTTAAGTAGTTCTGATCCAAATTTGCAAAACATTCCTGTACGCAGTGAAAAAGGCCGAGAAATTCGAGCTCTATTTAAACCTCATGATGGATATGATATGTTCGTCAGTGCCGATTATTCTCAGATAGAATTACGTATTTTGGCGCACTTGTCAGAAGATCCTGCCTTAATTCAAGCGTTTCAAAATGGTGAAGATATTCACCGTTTTACAGCAGCAGAAGTATTAGGTAAATCCTTAGAAGAAGTAACGCCACTGGAGCGTTCCCATGCAAAGGCGATCAACTTCGGTATTATTTATGGTATTAGTGACTTTGGTTTGTCGCGTGACTTAGGTATTACGAGAGCAGAAGCAAAAGAATATATTGAGTTATATTTCAGTCGTTATCCACAAATTAAAGGGTACATGGACCGCATGGTGCAAGAAGCCCATGAAACTGGATCTGTACGCACTATGTTTGGCCGTGTGCGCCCATTGCCTGATATTAATAGCCGTAACTTTAACCGTCGATCCTTTGCGGAGCGCACAGCTATGAATACGCCAATTCAAGGGACAGCGGCAGACATTATTAAGTTAGCCATGAACCAAGTAGAACAAGTGCTAGAAGAGCAAGGCTTGCAATCTCGTATTTTATTACAGGTACATGATGAACTAGTGCTAGAAGTAGTAGAATCGGAACAAGAGCAAGTAGAAACTCTGTTGCGTAATTGTATGGAACAAGTAGTGACATTACGAGTGCCATTGCAGGTAGATGTGCACAGTGCACAGAACTGGGCAGATGTAAAATAGTAGGTTTATAGAATTTCTATACAATGTATTTGTGTATAATAATAGTTGAGTATGACTAGAATCAAATGTGGGGGTAAATATGTATAAAATCGGACTCACAGGAGGTATTGCCTCTGGTAAAAGTACAGTGTTACGATGGTTACAAAAAAAAGGTATTCCCTATATTGATGCAGATGTAGTGGCTAGAGAAGTAGTAGAGCCGGGGACACCAGGTTTACAGGAATTGGTAGAGGCCTTTGGACCTAATACAGTGCTAGAAGATGGTACGTTACATCGTGCCTATATTGGTAGCCTTGTATTTTCTGATCCAGAAGCCTTGGAGACCATCAATTCTATATTGCAACCCCATATTAGACATCGTATACAAGAATTGACAGAAGAATGGGAAGCAAAAGGAAAGCAGGCTATTATCTATGATATACCATTGATGTTTGAAACAGATTGGCATACACAGATGGATGAGATTTGGCTTGTGTACGTAAACCCTGTGACACAACTAGAGCGTTTGATGAAACGAAACGCTTATTCTGAACAGGAGGCACTGGATCGAATTCGTAGTCAAATGAGTTTAGATGAAAAACGTGATTTAAGTACTGTGGTCATCGATAATTCTGGGACTATGAAAGAATTAGAAAAACAATTACGTAAATTGTGGAAAACAGCGAAAATTCACTTTCAGAAGGAGGAACTATGAGGGTATCCACAGCATTTGCTTGGCTAATCGTTGTTCTTACGGCCTATTATGTGCAATATGGACAACCCTATTTAGCTAGACAGTATGCGTATCCGTTAGTATATGAAAGCGCGGTAATGAAAAATGCATCTACTTACCATGTAAGACCATCTATGGTTGCGGCTGTTATCTATACGGAAAGTAAATTTGATACGAATGCAAAATCTTTACCAGGGGCTATAGGATTGATGCAGTTAATGCCAGAAACAGCGCACTGGATTGGAGAACAATTAAATCAGTCTAGCCTGTCTGACCAAGATATTAAGGAACCGAACACGAATATACAATTAGGGACTTGGTATTTATCATATTTATTAGAAGAATTTAAAGGTAACGAAATCTTAGCCTTAGCAGCCTACAATGCAGGACGTGGTCATGTGGAGGAATGGATGCAGACCTATGGCTGGGATGATAATTTTGATGATATAGACAAAATACCATTTCCAGAAACAAAAGATTACGTGAAACGCGTGATAGCGAATGAATCACAGTATCAAGCATTATATAGTCAACTACGATAAGGAAAGAGTCCATGGATGCAATCATAAAAGAATGTGAAACCCTCGATTTATCATGGTTAGAATCCACTATTGGAGACTTTCACTTAGTGGTGGAACAAAAAGCCTTATCATCTACTGTATATAGTATCTTTTATTATACAAATGATAGAAATTGGCGTTGGTCAGTTCTCTATGATACGGAAGTAGGGGATTATATGGTACGTATTACAGTACCTTTAGTAGAGTTTGTAGATATTGCTTTTATACGTGAGTCTTTAACCCCATTTATGGAGAACCTAAAGGCCAACTATAAAGCATCTATGATGACACGATTTATGGCGCCCCAAGAAGGATTTGTGTACGAATACAAGAAAAAAGGTATACATCAGTGGAAATATACAGAGGCATTGCCACAAACAATCGCAGAATATCATTTAGATGTGACACCTCATACTGCATTAGATATGATTAATGGTTCCTATATTATTGGCACCTATATCAAAGATAATGAGGAAACAGGAGTGGTCTTATTTTATAATACATTCCGCGATGAATTTTTTGGTGAAACTAGACAACAAGGCTATCCAGGAATTACACATGACTTGGACGCAACTACGATAGATAAATTTGAGCAAGCTTTGATGAATCATTTACAAGAAGTATTACTTAGTTTATAAACTACCTATATTATTTACTAATATAAATGGTATATTTTTTAGATACTATGTAATGGTAATACTTTTGTATAGGGAACAGAAATAGGATAGGGGAAGTATTTTGGAACAGATCCGAATAGAAAAACTAGGAAAATCCTTTGGGGTACGAGAAATCTTTTCTAATGTATCTTTTACCATACGACAAGGAGAGCGTCTTGCTTTAGTTGGCCCGAATGGGGCAGGTAAATCGACGTTGATGAAATGCATACTAGGCATAGAAGAACATGATGCGGGGATCATTGTGAAAGACAGTAGTATCACTATAGGCTATTTGCAACAAGATGTAAATTTAGGTGATGCTAGTTTAGAAGAAGAAATTCAAACGGCTTGGGCTGATGTACAGCACTTAGAATCCCAGTTACAAGCGTTAACGACAGAATTAGAAAATCGAGATGCCACAGAACAGGACTTGCGTCGTTTATCCTATTTACAAGAGCGATTAGAATGGCTTGGTGGGTATGATTATGAAAAACAAAGCCAACGTATTGCTTATGGGTTAGGATTTAGTGACGAAGATTTAAAGAAGAAAGCCAGTGAATTTTCTGGAGGACAAAAAACGCGTATTAACTTGGCGAAAGCCTTGGTGCGTCGTCCTGATTTTTTATTTCTTGATGAGCCTACTAACCATCTAGATATGCCAATGTTAGAGTGGTTAGAGGGATATTTAAAATCCTACAAAGGTGGCATTGTCATCATCAGCCATGACCGATATTTCTTAGATCAAGTGGCGACAGAAGTGGTAGAATTATCTCATCATAAAGTGCATACCTATAAAGGTAATTATAGCCAGTTCTTGAAACAACGAGAGCAGCAACGAGTGGCGTATCAACGTGCGTATGAAAAGCAACAGGAACACATTCGTAAAACGGAAGAATATATTGACAAATATCGAGCAGGCATAAAATCTAAAATGGCTCGTGGTCGTCAATCACAGTTAGATAGACTAGAAAGATTAGAGGCACTAGACCAAGATAGAGAGTTTGCTTTTACCTTTCCTAAGGCAGAAATGAGTGCAGACAGAGTGTTGATGGTGGAAGATGTGTCCATTGGATATGATATAGAACATCCAGTGGCTACACATATTACAACGACCTTACGTCGAGGAGATGTGGTAGGCTTAATTGGTGCGAATGGAGCTGGAAAATCGACTTTTGTAAAAACAATTATGGGGGAACTTAATACACTGGATGGATCGATTACCACTGGAAATCGTGTACAGACAGGATATTTCTCGCAAGAACATGAAGAATTACACCCTAGTTGGTCTGTGTTACAAGAGATCATGGCTCCTTATGATATGTCAGAAGAATCTGCTCGTAGCGTATTAGGTGCCTTTCAATTTAGAGGTGATGATGTATTCAAGTTAATAGGAGATTTATCAGGTGGAGAACGTGCTAGGGTAGCTTTATTACAGTTATTTTTAGAAGGCCGTAACTTCTTAATCCTTGACGAACCGACAAATCATTTAGACATCCCTACACGAGAAACAGTGGAGCAAGCCTTACAACAATTTGAGGGCACATTGCTCATTATTTCTCATGACAGATATTTGTTGGATGCTGTGGCAAAACGCATTGTGGTCTTAGATAATGGTGGCATTGAAGAGTTCCATGGTAATTATTCGTATTATAAAGAAAAAATGTTGGAACGATCAGTGTTAGCAGCTCAACGATTAGAAGCGGAGCAGACGAAACACAACAATATGTCCAACAATACAGCAGGAAAATCCGATAATGCTAAAGATAGAGCAGTGAGTACTGATTCTAATGGTGAGATACATAAAGGTACATCAGAGGCTACTATAACAGAAAAACAAGATACTAGCTATTCAGAAGCAGTGACAGCCCCTAAAAAGAAAACGAATTTTTTCATGCTAGAAAAGGAATTAGCCAAAGTAGAGTCAGATATTGCACGGTATGAGGCGACTGTTAAAATGTATACGGTACAGCTACAGGACCCATCTATCCAAGGAGATATATCAGAATATGAACGATTATCTCAAGAGTTAGCCAATACAACATCACAGTTAGAGGTTCTTTATGAGAGGTGGGAACACCTTAGCGAAGAGGCCTAGGAGGTTTCTATGAAAGGTCGTTTTGCACCCAGTCCTACAGGCCATATACATGTAGGTAATTTGTGGGTAGCATTTTTGTCCTATTGGTCTGCACGGCATCAAGATGGTGAATATATAGTGCGCATAGAAGATGTAGATACACAACGGTCTAAATCAATCTATGCAGATCATATACTAGAAGATTTATCTTGGCTTGGTTTTACTTGGGACGAAGCACCTACGTATCAATCTGAACGTTTGGATATATACGAGAGATATTTACAAGAATTACGTAGCCAAAAACGGTTATATCCATGTTATTGTAATCGAGCGCGCTTACAGGAAATCAGTAGCGCTCCTCATCAAGGTGAAGCCCATCATGTGTACGATGGATATTGTTTAACCCATGAGCCGACTATAGGTGAAAGACCTCCTTCTTGGCGATTTCATATGGAGGATATAAAAGGATCCTTTCAGGACATATATCGAGGTGTGGTAGATTATGAAATCCAATCTTGTAGTGATGATATCGTGTTAAAGCGATGGGATGGAATGATTGCCTATCATTTGGCGGTGGTGATTGATGATTATGAAATGGGTGTCACAGAAGTAGTTCGTGGTAATGATTTACTGCCTGTGACGGGTCATCAAATTGCGCTGGCCCAAGCCTTGGGCTTTTCTACTTTGCAATATGGTCATGCCCCTATGCTAGTGGATGCAGAAGGGTATCGTCTGTCTAAACGGCAACAAAGTATAACCATACGTGATCTGCAGAACCAAGGGGCTACACCAGAGATACTGTGGGCATGGTTTGCATTAGAAACAGGATTACTCACAAAGGGGGACTTACCTCTTAGCGGTCACATAGGGCTTTCAGAACTATTGGAGATTACAATTCCAAAGAAACTATTAAAACAAGATATAATTAAATTGACAAATTTCGATATTATGGTATGATAGTACAGTAACGAGGAGATACGTATGTCAATGGAAACAGCGATCCAAGAAAAAACGTGGGCCGTTTTAGGTGCCACAACAAGAACCGATAAGTTCGGATATAAGATTTTCAAACATCTTGTCAATAAAGGATATACAGTGTATCCAGTGAATCCTAATATTACATCTATCGATGGCGTACAATGCTATCCAAGCTTGCATGAGTTGCCAGTAGTACCTACTGTAGTGGACTTTGTTGTGCCAGAAAAAGTTGGTTTAGAAGCTCTAGATAGTTGTAAAGAATTAGGGATTAAGACCGTTTGGCTACAACCAGGTGCGGATAAACCGGCAGTAGTGAAAAAGGCAACTGAATTAGGTCTTGAAGTGATTCAAGATTGTGTATTGATTCAAATTTAATAGGAGGCTAACATGAGCGCAATTATTGATGTAACATCTGCAAATTTTAAAGAAGTAGTAGCAACAAATGATAAAGTAACTGTTGTAGATTTCTGGGCACCATGGTGTGGATACTGTGTTCGCATGATGCCAGTATATGATGAATTGGCAGCTGCCTTAGGCGACAAAGTGACATTAACAAAAGTAAACACTGACGAACAACCTGAATTGGCACAATTCTTCAAAATTGAAATTCTTCCTACATTTGCTATCTTCAAAAATGGTGAAATCGTAGATCGCAAAATCGGTTTCATTCCATTAGAAGAATTAAAAGCAGCTGTAGAAGCTCATCTATAATATACAGAAAGGACTGATATCTTTGAGATATCAGTCCTTTTCTTATGTGTACCGTTTATCTAATAAACTTTCTAGTTTTTTCTCTTTTCTAGCATCTAAAATTTTACCAGCTAAAATCGAAGGAATGGCTACACCGACACCAATGGATATGATGATTAGGATGGCAGTGACTCCACTTTGAATGGCTTCGACTAAGGTTGCAGATGTGAGAGAATTAATATGTAACATGGCATATAAAAATCGATAGATAAATACGCCAGGTACAAGGGGAATCACTGATGGAATCGCTAATACTTTAGAGGATGTATGGGAATAACGAGCTGCTTTCAGAGAAAATAAACTAACCATAGCAGCAGCGATAAAAGTAGCGCCAAACACAGAAAATCCTAAGTATAATATGAGCGTATTTTTTACTAAAATAGCAATGAGGCCACCAATACCTATGAGTGGGAGTAGACGCTTTGGAGTATAAAACATGACAGCATAGCCCGCAGCACCCACAACGGCAGCACCTAGTAAAACAATGGAAATGCTGTCTGGAACAATACTTAAATGGGTGAAATCATAAGAATGATTGAAGTATTGAGCCATGCTAATCCCTACAGTCATACTACCCACAATGAGTAACGTATGTACAGCTCGAGATATTCCTGCCAAAATGTAGTTGTTTAGCAAATCATCGACTGTATTAATGAGAGGAATGCCAGGAACCATAAACAATGTGCAAGCAATCATAGCATAGATCACATCTGCAGAGTCAAAAATACATCCGGATAGAAAGGCTAATCCAGAAGATACCGCAGCAGCACAGGCGATACTGATATAGCCATTAATTTGAAAACGTTTTAATATCAATTGTATAATAAATCCAAGGAGAGCGCAGAATGTTGTAATCCATGCAGAGATAATAGTACCCCCAAATAAGATAGGAAAAGCACCACAGGCAAATCCTGCAAAGATGGCAGATGTGGCGTCCGAATGGGGAGGATCTTTTTTAGCAATCTCTTCGAGTTTTTGGGAAAATTCATCAAGAGTATACTCATTACGTAATGCAGTCCAAGTTAAGACACTAATGGAGGAAATAATATCCATATTAGCTCCTAAATATTGGACATTTCTAAAGGATGTAAAGCAATCTTCTGGACTATGAATATTAATCAAAATATTAGAGTAGGCAATATGGATATGAAGATGATCTGCTGGAATTCCCATATATGCGGCTGCGCGATGCATATCTCGAACAATTTGGTTCGCATTGGCTCCATTTTCAGATAATAAACAGCCCATACGAAGTAGAATTTTTACCTTTTTTCTGATTTCCACAAAGGGTTCTTCTAAAATGCGCAAATCCTTTTCTGTGTATTGAGACATATTAATGCTTCTTCCGTAAGTGTTTTGTGTCTAAATCTACATCCACTTCCACAGTATCTGCTTCAGGTTCAGCATCTACAAACTCAATAGATTCCAAATGTTGTACCACTTGGGCACGGATAAAACCTAAATACACTTCATATAAATCTTTTTTTTCTGCTAACTCTTCTTCTGTTAAGCTTTGACCAGATTTTTTTTTCGCTGCCAATGCATTAATGCGTGTTAATGCTTCTTCCATGGTCATTTCTTTTTTTTCTTGTTCTGTCATAGATAATCTCCTTATTTGTTACTAGACTTTCTTTATGGTATGATACACTATATATAAGTGTTAGATGAAAGTATCTAACTGATGATATTCATTGTAGATTTATATTATAACACAATTTATATAGTTTTTTCATCTTAGAGGAGAAGACTCCGATGCGAATCACAAAAGCCATCAAGGCAGAGCAAATACGAATATTGGGAGAAGTCTACCATGATGCAAAACCGGCACTAGAATTTACTACGCCTTTTGAATTACTAGTAGCAGTTGCATTATCTGCACAATGTACTGACGAACGAGTCAACATTGTAACAAAACGACTCTTTCCGAAATATAGCGATCCTAAAGACATGTATGAATTAGGTATACTTGGATTAGAGGCGCTCATTAAAGATTGCGGGTTATATCGTTCTAAAGCTAAACATATTCATGAAACATGCAAAATTTTAGTGGAACAATATAATAGTGAAGTGCCCCGAGATTTTGATACCTTAGTCACATTGCCAGGGGTAGGGCGTAAGACTGCTAATGTATTAGTGTCCATTCTATTTGATACACCAGCCATTGCTGTAGATACTCATGTGTTCCGAGTGTCCAATCGGTTAGGTTTAGCCAAGGGTAAAACACCAGACGAAGTAGAAAAGAAACTGAAAAAAGCAATTCCTATGGAACACTGGAGTGCCGCACATCATTGGCTGATCTGGCATGGCCGAAAGATTTGCAAAGCACGAAAACCATTATGTGACGAATGCCCTTTATATGATGTATGCCAATCGGCGGGGAAGGTATAATATGACAGAACAAATGAGACGTCTCATTGAGACTTTTACAAAAGTAGGTATTACAGGACCAGCTATCGTACAAGAAATAGCAAGATTTAGAGTATTAGATCAAATCATTTCCCAAAGTGGTGAAGTCAGTGAGTGGGGCATTACACCGAAAGAATTATTTGAGCTTGCTCAAACATCTACAGTAGATATGTTTGGCCCCTTGCCCTATGATGAAGCAGGGTTTAAGGAAATTTACGGCATTTCCTTTAGTGTAGAATTGATGGACTTCATCAGTGCTACTGGCTATTATGAAGGAGTGTCTGCCGGTCGCCAGTGGTCTGTACCGATGCAAGAAGTTATCGACTTCCATAAGAATACAGAGGGAATCATTCTCTTTGCCTATTTTGAGGAATACGCAGCTATCGCAGAAGAAATCATGCAAACACTTCCCACAGATCGTTTGCTCTTCTATACAGCTTCTGAAAGTTGCTATGATTTATTCCGCAGTTTATACCCACTAGCGCCTGTTATCAATGAATGGCCAGAAGATGTCATCTTTGACCACATTGTAGCAGCTACATCTGGCATGTTCACAGCACCAGTAACGACGATGGAAGAAATGGCGGCTCGTGTGAATAATGTAAGCGAAAAAGGCACTGTACGTTACTTCATTCCAGTGTCTGCCGTACAAGATCAATTGAATATGAATCGAGTAACCTTACAGTTCATGATTCTTCAAAATCATTTAGAAGTCGTTCGAGAATGGGCCCCATTGCAAACCTATGAATTCCGCTATGGCTTAGGACCCGTGAAAAAAGTAGATTTGTCCATTTGTGAAATCGTTGAAGATGGGTATAAGCAAACCAACTTCATTCCATTGCCTCACGAAGTTTTGGCATCTATGGAAACATTTAGTTTGGCTCACTATGGACTTTCATTATATGGTGTACAAGTAAGTATGAATCCAAAACATCCAACCATGGGTGAAGATGGATATATGCACGGGGATTATCGCATTCCAACCTACATGCAACGCATGTTTGAAGCTTTAGAAGGATATTATTTACAAGTATCTATGAAAGGCATCGATGTGTCTGTTACATTGGAACAAAAGGATGGTATTCCCTTAGGAGCATCCCCAGAGGATGAATGCGTACAAAATGCGATGGAACAATCTGTTTTACAAGATGATACAGTTGAATATCGTTGGTATTTTAACCATCCAAGTGCACCATTCTTATGGTATACGTATTTCAATAGCGAAGAAGGAAAACAAGTAGTACGCACCTTAGCGTCCATGGTAACTACCACACCTGCATTATTACAATTAATGGGTAGTTGCCGTCGTCAAGTAGTAAAAGAAGAGGCCTTGGCTACATTTACGACAAGCTTTACCACTTCATTAGAACAATATGAAACAGAAAAAGCGCAAGCTGAAACAAACTGGGCCAATGCATTAGCCACACTAGCTAGTGAGGTTGTACCAGTGCCAACAGAAACGAATACAGAAGTAGAGGAGAACTAATCATGGCAGTTGTGAACTATTCAATTTATAAAGTACTAGGTACACTTTCAGAAAATAAAGATGGCATGAAAAAGCAATTAACATGCACAAGCTGGGGACGTTACAATCCTAAATTCGATATCCGCGCTTGGGATGAAGATTACTCACAAATGACAAAAGGTGTAACCTTAACATTAGAAGAAATTTTAGAACTAAAAGAAATCTTAAACTCTGTAGATTTAGAAGAAGCTTTAGAAGAAGCAAAACAAGAACGAGCAGAGGCTAAAAAATTAGAAGCAGAAAAATCTGAATAAGTCATAGTCCCTAGTATTGCATAGAGTATAGCATTCGTGATATAATCTATAGGAAAAGTTTAGACGTTGAAAAGAGGTGTATATACATGAAAGAAGGAATTCATCCTAATTATGCGGAAGCAACTGTAACTTGCGGTTGTGGAAACACATTCAAAACTGGTTCTGTTAAAGGTGATCTTCGCGTGGACGTTTGCTCCAACTGCCATCCATTCTTCACAGGCCAACAACGTGCGGCTAAAGCTCGCGGTCGTATCGAACAATTTAACAAACGTTACGGCAAATAATTACGTAAATAACCTATACAAATTAATTGGCAGAGCTAAGGCTCTGCCTATATTTGTTTTACAGGAGACCCTATGACTCAACAGCGAGTAAAAAAATATGTAGGTGGACAAGCCGTCATTGAGGGGGTTATGATGCGTGGTCCTAAGATTATGGCCACAGCTTGTCGAAAACCAGATGGAACCATCACGGTTAAAGAAGAACCTACGAAATCTATCCAAGACAAGTATCCCGTATTAAAGTTGCCATTTTTGCGTGGAGTAGTAGCTTTGTTTGAATCCTTAGTGATTGGTATGAAAGCCTTATCCTTTTCGGCACAGGCCTCTGGAGAAGAAGAGGAAGAGGTATCCAACAAAGAAATTGCCATCACTATGGCTGTATCTGTACTCATTGCAGCAGCATTATTTATCGCCTTACCGACATGGTTGGCAAAATTTATGCCAGGTGCAGGCACAGATCATATGATATTGAATTTATATGAAGGAATTATTCGTTTAATCCTTTTTTTATTATATATTTTTGCTATTGGACTCACTCCAGATATTAAGCGTGTCTTTCAGTATCATGGGGCAGAGCATAAAACGATACACACCTATGAAAATGATATGGAATTAACCGTGGAAAATGTGCGAAATCATTCTAGATTACATGCACGGTGCGGTACTAATTTCTTATTATTCGTCATGGTAGTGAGTATTATTGTATTCGCATTTCTAGGTTGGCCTAATTTAGTGGAACGTATAGTATCTAGATTAGCCTTGATGCCAGTGGTGGCTGGAATTTCCTATGAATTGATTCGCCTAGCTGGACGGACACAGCATCCACTCATGAAAGCCATCATTGCTCCTGGTTTGGCCCTACAATATATGACTACGAGAGAGCCAGAGGATGACCAAATTGAAGTGGCTATTCGTGCCTTACAATCTGTGCGACCTAGTGAAGAAGATGCTTACGAAGAAGATTAGAAAGGAGTCACCGTGTTAGTAGATAAACTGCAAGTGATTGAAGATAAATTTTTAGACTTGGAACAGCGCATTTCTGACCCAGATGTGATTGCTCGCCAAGAAGAATGGCGTAAACTGACTCGCCAACATGCGTCATTAACGGATACAGTGAACACATTCCGTCAATATAAACAAGTCTTAGCCGGCATTGAAGAAGCGTTAGAAGTACTAGGTGATAAAAGCCTAGATGAAGACTTCCGTGCTATGGCACAAGAAGAATTGAATGAATTAAAAGTTCGTCGAGATGAATTAGAAGCAGAATTACATATTTTGCTATTACCAAAAGATCCGAACGATGATAAAAATATTATCGTCGAAATTCGTGGCGGTGCCGGTGGTGATGAAGCAGCTTTGTTCGCAGGGGATTTATTCCGCATGTTTACAAAGTACGCAGAAACACAAGGCTGGAGATGTACCATCATCGATGCGAACGAGCCTGAATTAGGGGGCTTCAAAGAGGTCGTATTCTCCATCGAAGGCGACAGTGTATATTCTAAGTTAAAATTTGAAAGTGGCGTACACCGTGTGCAACGTGTGCCAGATACAGAATCTTCTGGACGTATCCATACGTCTACTGTAACGGTAGCGGTATTACCAGAAGCAGAAGATATCGATATCGAAATCAATGAAAAAGATTTAGAAATCGATACGTACCGTGCATCTGGTGCAGGTGGACAGCACATTAATAAAACAGAGTCAGCTGTCCGTATTACACACAAACCATCTGGTATTGTGGTAGCTTGTCAGGATGAGCGTTCTCAGTTGAAAAACCGTGAAAAAGCCATGCGCGTATTGCGTGCTAAATTACAAGATAAGGCAGAGCAAGAGGCGACATCCGCTATGGCAGCAGACCGTAAAAGCCAAGTGGGTACAGGGGATCGCTCCGAGCGTATTCGTACGTACAACTATCCACAAGGTCGTGTGACAGACCATCGTATTAACTTAACTTTATACAAATTAAATGCTGTATTAAATGGGGATATGGATGAATTAATTCAAGCCCTCATTACAGCAGAACAAGCCGCTAAAATGCAAGAGGCAAATCAACATGGATAATGAGTTATGGACAATTAGTCGCATGCTCCAATGGACAGAGCAGTATTTTCGCTCCAAAGGCATAGAATCAAGCCGCTTGGATGGGGAAGTACTGCTTTCTCATAGCTTGGGCTGTGACCGCATGTATTTATATGTCAACTTTGACCGACCTTTGGACAAATCTGAATTAGATGCTTACCGACCTTTAGTGGTACAACGTGCGAAGGGATATAGTGTAGCCGCTATTACAGGGCATAAAGAATTTATGGGGTTAGACTTTCACGTGAACGAGCATGTATTGATTCCCCGTCCTGATACGGAAACATTAATTGAGGATATTCTAGCTCTCTATGATGTAGATGCATCGCCACGCGTTTTAGACTTATGTACAGGTCCTGGTACTATTTTATTAAGTCTCTTACATTATTTGCCCAATGCCACCGGTATAGGTATAGATATTTCCAATAAGGCCTTAGCAGTGGCTGAGGAGAATCGCATATCCTTAGAATTAGCCGATGTTTCAAGGTTCTGTGAAAGTGATATAAAACAACTATTAGAACAGGTGAAAGTAGGCAAAGGTACTGAATTTAGTGCGGTATTGGATGCTTGTAAGTCTCTATTTGGTGAAGAACTAACATCCTTAGAAGGTATATTTGATGTACTTGTGTCGAATCCGCCGTATATCACAACAGCAGAGATGAAAGTATTATCGCAAGAGGTATTGCACGAACCTCATATTGCACTTCATGGAGGAGATACGGGATTAGAGTTCTATGTTCCTATTATTCGTGAAGGCTGGCGTTTTGTAAAAGACGGTGGATACCTTGCTATCGAAATTGGACAGGGTCAAGAAGAGGCAGTATCTAAACTAGCTAAGGAAACAGGACAATATGGAGAGTCAGTGTACCAACGAGATATAGCTGGTATCATTCGTGAAGTACGTTGGAAGATACAACGCAAATAGTGATATAATAGTACATAGGAAAGGAGGTACGATATGGAAGCATTAGATCATATTGAGACACAGTTATTAACTGCAAATGATGTGGAGTTAGCGGGCACTTTGCTTCGTGTAGGCGATTTAGTAGCTATACCTACGGAGACGGTCTACGGATTAGGAGCTAATGGACTGGCAGCAGATGCGATGGATCGCATTTATGCTGCAAAAGGGCGACCTTCTGATAATCCTTTAATTTTACATATATGTGACCAGTCTATGGTACACCGTTTAGTGAAACATATCTCTCCTTTAGAACAAAAATTAATGGATACCTTTTGGCCAGGTCCCTTGACGATCACTTTTGAAAAGTCTGCGCTAGTGCCAGAGCGTGCGACCGGTGGACTTTCACGGGTGGCATTACGATGCCCAGACCATGAGGTGTGTCGTGAGATGATACGTATTGCAGGTGTGCCTATTGCAGCGCCTAGTGCCAATCTCTCAGGTCGACCAAGTCCGACTACGGCAGAAGCAGTCTTACACGATATGAAAGGACGTATTCATGCGATAGTGGATGCAGGTCCCTGTGAAATAGGTGTAGAATCTACAGTCGTACAGGTAGAAGGTGATACTGTCATTATCTTGCGTCCCGGTGGTGTCACAAAAGAGATGCTAGAAATGGTAACTGACCATGTGGTATATGATACGGCATTGCATGATCCTACAGAGGCGCCCAAAGCGCCAGGTATGAAATATCGCCATTATGCACCAGATATGCCTGTGCAAGTACTCGTGGGACAGTCATTAACAGTAGCGGAACATATGAAAGACATCATAGATAAGATAGTTCAGCAGGAACCTATTTTACATGAAGATTGCACAAGAAAGCCGAGAGTTGGGTTATTACTGTCAGAGGAAACCTTGGAAAATTTAAATGTAATTCTTTCCAACTTTGCACTGTCAGTAGATATCATTGTATATGGTGAACAAGCAGAGCCTATGGCATTGTCCAACCGTTTATATGATAGTTTATTACAGTTCAACGACATGGGTGTGGATACATTACTTGTGGAAGGCTGTGCTCCGGTAGGACTTGGTGTGGCCGTTATGAATCGCTTAGAGAAGGCTAGTGGTGGTCATGTACAATATATCTAAGGATGTTTGAAACGCTTGATGGGATGAGTGTATTAGTTGTGAATATTGGTGTATTGATATATATCAGATATGGTTTCTATTAATTGTTTTGTAAAAGTGTTGGCTAGACTACATTAAATAGTGTAATCAGCTTTAAAGTATAGTAGAGGTACTTATGAATTTATTATTTGTTTGCACAGGGAATACCTGTCGTAGTCCCATGGGAGAAGGAATTGCCCGTGCTGTAGGGCGTGAACTTGGAGTAGAGGTAGTGACCTTATCCACAGGGCTATTTTGTGTTCCTGGAGCTAAGGTGAGCGACGAAGCTGTGGAGGCGGTTCGTGAATTAGTAGGCGAAGATATTAGCGAACACAGCTCTCGCCCATTAAAAGTAGATTTTGTGAAAGCCGCAGATTATGTATTGGCCATGACAGAAGATCATAAAAAAATATTACTTCGCCAATTTCCTTTCGATAGTAAAAAAATTATGACCCTTGCTGAATTTGGCGGCGAAGTTGGGGATGTGGAAGACCCATTTGGACAATCTCAAGACATATATACTAAAACAGCGGAACAGATTGTAGAGTATATACGAAAAGGGATTGAATTACATAAGTAATTAAATAGTGAATGACGTTTTAAATAAAGGAGGACAAAATGAAAGTAGCAGTTGGTTGTGATCATGGTGGATTTCATTTAAAAGAAGCGATTAAAGGCTTACTAGAGAAACAATGCATTGAGTACAAAGATTTTGGTACGTACTCCACAGATTCCATGGATTATCCAGATGTGGCAAAACCATTGGCAGAAGCAGTAGCAGCTGGTGAATTTGATCGTGGTATTTTGACATGTGGTACAGGTATCGGTATCGGTATTGCAGCGAATAAAGTAAAAGGGGTTCGTGCGGCATTATGTCATGATACATTCTCTGCTCATGCTAGTCGTGAGCATAACAATGCTAATGTACTCACTATGGGTGAACGTGTTATTGGTCAAGGTTTGGCATTAGAAATCGTGGACATTTGGTTGCATACTGAATTTGAAGGCGGTCGTCATGCAAAACGTGTGGATAAAATCTCCGCTATTGAAGAATAATAGAATAGAATAATATCGAACAAAGTAACGGCTAGTCCTAAAAATAGGCTAGCCGTTTGTATGTTCGATATAATTTTAAAATAAATATATTCGGAATCTTACAAATATAGAAATATTAGTCAATTTACTATACAATAGTATATGTACTATTACTATTAGATAGGAGAAACTATGCATATTTTATTAACAAATGACGACGGCTTATGGGCCCCAGGTATACAAGGATTAGCACAGGAGTTAGCAAAGCACCATCGAGTGACAATGGTGGCGCCTAAGGTGGAGCAAAGTGCTAAATCTAGTGCGTTAACGGTACAGGTACCGATTCGAGCAAAAGAGATGAGCGAAGATGGTGACAATCCGAGAATGCTCTTTGTAGAAGGCACACCAGTGGACTGTGTGAAATTCTCATTGTCCTATTTATTGGAACAAGATCGTCCTGACTTAGTGGTATCTGGAATTAATCATGGATTTAACTTAGGATCTGATGCGGTGTATTCAGGCACTGTGGGTGCCGCATTAGAAGGATTGATGTACGGCATTCCATCTTTGGCTTTATCTCTTGAGAAATATACCGTCAAACGTATGGAGGAAATATTGCCTTTTATTACTGACTTTATCAGAGTTATATACGAAAAAGGAAAATATGAAGGGTTGTTAAATGTCAATTTCCTAAAAGAAGGCCCTGTTGACTGGGAGCAAGTGAAAGTATTCCATCAAGGCTTTCAAGAGTATACGAATGTCATTGATGTACGACAAGATAGTAAGGGCAGAGAGTACTATTGGATTGTAGGGGACCAAGGATTCCAAAAGGAAGATAAACCAACCGATGTAGGACATATCAAAGAAGGATATATTTCTGTCGTTCCTTTGACATGGAAACAAGAAGATACAGAGCAAATTTCTGTGGTGGAGCAGTTAATTGCAAATAAATAGCGTGCAGTCATTAAAGCTTTACAACCCCGTGGAGGCAGTATTAACTTTTGGATATATTTATTATAGTACAGTTATAAATCTTTGATGTATCTAATAATATTCAAACGATCTATCTATCATGATATATGATACGATAGGTCGTTTCTTTTTATTGTAAACTCCTAGAAAATACGTTGGAGTTGACAATAAAAAGTAATAGTGTTTTAATACTACTTGAAAGACATTTTTTATCATCTTATGTTGTGGCTCAAGGGAGGGTCCTATCATGAAAGAAGAATCAAATGTAACAGGTATGATGAGTGCAAGGCAAATCACGATGACCGCATTATTTGTGGCGTTGGTAGCGGTAGGGGCATTTATTAAGATTCCTATTCCTAATTTGCCATTTACCTTGCAATTGCTCTTTACCACATTAGCTGGTTTAATCTTGGGAAGTCGATTAGGTGGTATGAGCGTAGCGATGTATATTATTCTTGGTCTCGTAGGTGTACCAGTGTTCACTGAAGGTGGCGGATTTATGTACATCTTCAAACCTACCTTTGGCTATCTAGTAGGCTTTGCTATTGGTGCCTTTGTGGCAGGTCGTATGATAGAAAAAGCAACAGTTGTGACTTTCAAAACATTGTTAACTGCTTCTTTTGTGAATTTAGCTATAGTATATGCTTTAGGCATGGTCTACTTATATGAAATTATGGATCTATACTTAGCAAAACCAATCGGACTAGATGTATTATTTATCTACTGTTTTGCATTACCAGTGATACCAGATATTTTCCTCTGTATATTGGCGGCAGTGATTGCAAAACGATTACTTCCGATTTTAAAACGAGAGTATACATAACAGATGTGACATAAGGTGCATATACACGTTGGTATGCACCTTGTATTGATATTTGTGAAAGTCACCGCAGGTGATGAACAACGTAGGAAAGGACAAAATGATGACAACAACTGAATGCCCAAAAGGTTTATATATATTAGGTACAGGAACAGATGTAGGTAAAACATATATCACTGCTTTATGGCTCAAAAAACTTCGTGAAGCAGGCCATGATGTAGCCTATTACAAAGCAGCTGTCAGCGGCGCTCCTAGCATTTCTGAAAGCGATGCGGGGTATGTAAAACAAGTGGCAGGACTTTCACAGGAGGATGAAAGTTTACTATCTTATGTATTTGATGAGGCTGTCTCTCCCCATTTAGCGGCTCGTCATGAAGGAAAAATTATCGATAGAACCGTAGTGAACCAAAATTTCTGTAACGTCGCTAGGTCACATGCTTATACAACTGTAGAAGGTAGTGGGGGAATTATTTGTCCTCTATATGTAACAGATACAGAGCTATATATGCTAGAAGATGTAGTAAAAGATTTAGGCCTGCCAACCATTGTGGTAGCTACAGCAGCACTTGGTACGATTAACAGCACAGTGTTGACAATCCATTATTTGCAATCCAAAGGTATTACTGTAAAAGGTATCATTGTGAATCAATACACAGGAAACCCAATGGAAGAAGATAATTGTGTGATGATGGAACGATTGACGGGAATTCCTGTCTTAGATCGAATAAGACCAGGTGAAACATCCTTGCATATGGATGTGGACACTATGTTAAATTGTTACGAGGATGTTGTGAATCCCCATGCATAATTAGATAATTATAAGAGAGGTATAGGTATACACATGAAAGATTGGGCAAAAAAGGATTTAGAGTTAATTTGGCATCCATGTTCTCAAATGAAAGATTATGAAACATTGCCACCCATTGTGATCGACCATGCAAAAGGTTGCTATTTATATGATGTAGATGGAAAAGAATACATAGATATCATCAGTTCTTGGTGGTGTAATTTATTGGGCCATTGTCATCCAAATGTAAATGAAGCTATTAAACACCAACTAGATACATTGGAGCATGTTATCTTTGCTAACTTTAGTCATCGCCCTGCCATCACATTAGCAGAACGATTGAAAGAAGTGGTGCCAGAAGGATTAACACGCTTTCATTTCAGTGATAATGGGTCTGGCGCTGTAGAATGTGCTTTAAAAATGGCGTTCCAATACCACTATCAAACAGGTTACCCAGAGCGTCAAAAATTTTTATGCCTCAGTGAGAGCTACCATGGTGAAACCATTGGTGCTTTATCGGTAGGTAGTATGGATTTGTTTGCTGAAATTTATAAGCCAATGTTGATGGATCAAACTGTTCACACACAAGGACCAGACTGTTATCGTTGTACTTATGGTAAAACTCGTGAAACCTGTACCTGTGAATGTTTTGAGCATATGGAAAAAGATTTTGCAGAACATGGTTCCACATTGGCAGCGGTGATTGTAGAACCTTTGATTCAAGGCTGTGCAGGGATGAAAATGTATCCTCCAGAATACCTACGCAAACTACGTGAGCTCTGCGACCGTTATGGAGTGTTATTGATTGCTGATGAAATTGCTACAGGATTTGGACGTACAGGTAAATTATTCGCCTTTGACCATGCAGGAGTATCTCCAGATATTATGACCATCTCCAAAGCATTGACTGGTGGCTATATGCCGATGTCCATTACAGTAGTGACTGAAAAAATTTATCAGGCGTTCTACGATGATTACCACACAATGAAAGCATTCATGCATAGTCATACCTATAGTGGTAACCCATTGGGTTGTGCTGCTGCATTAGCAGTACTCGACACATTGCGAGATGAACATATTTTAGAACAAGCTGAGGAAATGGGTAATTATTTACATGGCGCCTTAGTGAAATCCTTGGGTAATCACCCGAATGTAGGAGAAATCCGTCGCATGGGATTAATTAACGCTATCGAACTTGTTACTAATAAAGAAACAAAAGAAGGGTTTGATGGCTCCTTGCGCATTGGCTATCAAATCTACAAAAAAGCGTTGGATAGAGGATTACTACTCAGACCATTGGGCAATGTTATTTACTTCAATCCACCTTTAACGATAGATAAAGAAACCATCGATATTGCTATCGAACGAACAGTACAAGCCATGGCGGATGTATTGGGATAAGTGTAAATCATTAAATATAACTCGTTAAACTATCATCTTTGTGCTACAATTTGGGTAATATCTAATTCCCTAAAATATTTTTTAGATTATATAGATGGAAAAGAACCTGAATATAGTCTGATGTACGAGAGTGATTGTGAAGTTCATACGATATGAATTAGAATAATAAAAAGGCTGTAAGCAAACGATATGAATGCTTACAGCCTTTTCTATATTTTGATTATGTTGTTAAAATCATTGGTTACCATTAGATTACAAAGGAATATTCTAACTTGTACATAAGATAAACTAGTGATTTTCTGTATACCCCTTAGGTACTTTCGGTTCTACCACAATGTCGTTGTGGGTATTAAATATGACATATCCCAAAGGAGATCCAGGTGGCTTTTTAATGTGCTTCACTAAGGTGTAGTCCACGGTTACTTTAGATGTATCTTTTCCTTTGCTAAAGTACGCAGCGATTTGCGCAGCGGCTTCAATCATTTTAATATCTGGTTCTATATTTGAACGTAAGATAACATGAGATCCTTGAATATGCTGTGTATGTAACCATAGGTCATTAGGTTTAGCCCAACGGTTGGTAAGGTACTCATTTTGCTGGTTGTTTTGCCCTACATATACGTCACCATTAGGAATGGTAAAATGCAAGAAATTGTCTTTTTTAATCTTGAAAGGAATCGGCTTTTTAGATTGACGCAAGATGCCTGCACTTTCACATTCACTGCGAATTTCTTGAACAGACTGTTTGGTCGTGGCCAAAGATAAACTGTATTGAATGGATTCCAAATAAGAAAGGCGCATGGTGCTTTGCTCTAGTTGGTATTGACCATTTTTTGTACGATTTTTCATCTTACGATATAGTTTATAATAGGCCTGCGCATTTTCTGTAATGGATAATGGGGGATCCAATGGGATTGTAATATCTTCAGCCGAGTCAGATAATACATTTTGTACTGTCACTTCCGATTCATAGTGGTGGGGCAAGTAGCTATAAATCATGAGCAAATCCCCATAGGATTTATACATATCCGCTTTGGATGTGTCGTCTAGTTCAGCTTTTATTTTTTCGTGACGACCTTCCTCTTTTTTGATAGCGGCGGAGATAATTTTTTCTAACTCTTTTCCTGCTGTATGAATAGCTCCTAGCTTTGCCACATCCTGTGAAAGGGCCTCAGAAATTGTTGCATACTGGGTAGTATCAACAATGGTGTGGGGAGAACTTTCACAGAGTGGAATAGGCGTTAACAAACGTTTACCAGTAGCCGTGGTGTATTGCAATAATCCTTGTGCCCTAAGAAGTTGGGATTGCAAATTAGTAAGTCCTTCGGTGATGCTATTGATGAGCTCCGCTGTCATCGGTGTCGTAGGAGTTAGCCCCATACGATAACATAGATCATCTAATAGGACAGGACCAAAGCCATTGAAGATATGACGAATGGTATTGCCCACTGTGTCTTGTGAAAAAGATTGGAGTAATTGTGTTATCTCCGGACCGGAGAACTGCATAAGATCCACACGAGATGTATTAGGAGGTAGCTCGTAAGGTAATTTAGGAGCTACTGACCGAACACGATTCATAAGTGGTGTGACATGAACAAGGGATTCTAAAATGGTGCCATCTTGCACAAATATACAGTTGGAATATTTGCCCATTAGTTCTACATAGATTTCATTTACAAGGATGGAACCATCTAAGCCTAATTTGTCGGCGGTGATGCGGATGATACGGTCTCCGTGTAGTTGCTCAATATTTGTGATACGAGCTCCTTCAATGTATTTCCGTAAATACATTATAAGAGATGTGGGCTCCTTGGGAGCATCTACAATCTTGTCTGTTATATAGATGGATGGAGCACTGCCTACAGTAATCACTAAGTATGGACTTGTGGTAGGTGTATTGATTTTTAAAAGTATACTTGTTTTATCAATCTGCTGAATACGTTGAATTTGACCATTACCAACTTGGTCGTTCAGTTCTCGTATTAATACAGACAAGGTTAAACCATCTAAATTCATGGGAATCCTTTCATTATAGGTGTATTGTTATATCTGAAAGTGTAACGTATCAGTGAAATCATACTTCGATATTATACAAAAGACATAGCTATTTATTTATAAGATTACAAAAATGATTGGCATTACATGGTACCTTACTAAGGATACCATATTCTTATACTATCTATTAGTAAGAGAAAAATTTAAAAACTATCACTATACTAGTATACACTAATCTAGTACTAGGAGATATAGGTAGGTTTTGAATTAAAGGTATGACACCCAAAATATAGATGAATAGAGACATCGTTAAACTTGATGTTTCACTGAGAGCGATATATAAGAGAAGAATAATGCATATCTGAATTAGCAGTAAAATAAAATTTCTAACTATATTAACATTATGGTAGATATAGATTAGAGCAAATAAAACGTTTTATTTTTACTCCTACCGTGCTATACTGAAAGGTAAGAAATAGAACGGAAACGCGAGGTAAATCCATGAACAGTATGACAGGCTTTGGTCGCGGCATAGTGACTACAGAAACAGGAAGTTTCCAAGTAGAGATTAAAACGGTAAACACAAGATATTGTGACATTACTATTAAAAGCCCTAAACAATTTAATATCTTTGAGGATAAAGTACGACGGTTAATCCAATCTGCCTTTCAACGTGGTAAGGTAGAGGTGGCTATTCTCTATAAAGAATCTGGTGAGCAAGAAAAAGACTTGCGGATGAATCGTGCTTTATGTGGACAGATTAAACAGTTTTTAGTAGATGAAGGATTCTATACAGATGTGAAAGAGGTCCCTTTATCGGCAATTATGTCCATTTCTTCAGATTGGATTACTGTAGAGGAACCACCTACTGACGAAGATGCCATAGGACGTGCCTTAGAAGAGGCTACAAAATTGGCCATAGACGGTGTTCTTGATATGCGTGCTAAAGAAGGCATTGCGATGAAAGAGGATATTACAAAACGACTTCAAGGAATTGAAACATTATTTGCTTACATGGAAAGTCGAAGAGACGTAGCCTTAGCGCACCATGAAGAGCGATTATTGCAAAGAATCCAAACTATGCTAGATAAAGTGGGCGTAGATTTTCAAGAAGAACGGTTTATGCAAGAAGTGGCTATACTTTCAGATAAGGTAGATATTTCAGAAGAGATTGCCCGATTTGCCTCACATGTGGTACAATTAAAAGAAATCCTTGAGGAAGAAGGGCCTATTGGACGCAAGTTAGATTTCTTGTTACAAGAAATGAACCGTGAGGTTAATACCATGGGATCTAAGGGGAATGAAATTACAATTGTAGATACAGTTGTACAATTGAAAGTAGAGTTAGAAAAGGTAAGAGAGCAAATTCAGAATATAGAATAATGTGTAAGTAGTACTGGAGTTATCATGTCTGATAAAGGAATATTAATCGTCATTTCAGGACCATCTGGGGCAGGAAAAGGCACGATTTGTGCAGAACTCCGCAAACAAATGCCAAACCTGGTCTATTCTGTATCGATGACCACACGTCAACCGCGGGTGGGAGAAGAAGAAGGCATTAGCTATTTCTTCCGAGATGTAGATACATTTGAAAAACTAATCAAAGAAGATGCATTCTTAGAATATGCAAAAGTGTATGATAATTACTATGGTACACCGAAAGAGCACGTTATGAACTTATTAGAAGAAGGCAAGAGCGTGATTTTGGAGATTGATATTCAAGGTGCTATGAAGGTAAAAGAATCTTACAGCGATGCTGTCTTTATTTATGTTGTGCCGCCATCCTTAGATGTGTTAACATCTCGTCTGCATGGTCGTGGTACGGATGATAAAGAAGTGATTCATAAACGTTTATCTTTAGCTTGTTCTGAATTAGCATTAGCACATCGTTATGACTACATTGTGGTGAATGACGATTTGGAAGATGCCATTGAACGAACAGCTTCCATCTTACGGGCTGAAACATGCAAGATTAGCCGCAACAAAGAAAAGATTCAATATATTTATAAACGTTATAGCAATGAGCAAGGACAGCAATAATATAGTAAGTAGACAAAGGAGACTTTCATTATGATGGTAGAACCGCATTTAAAAGATTTGGAAAAACAAGTGGATAGTAAATACACGTTGGTAACATTAGCAGCTAAGCGTGCTCGTGAATTGACAGATGGAGATCCATCCCTTGTAGGTGAAGTAGGAACAGAAAATCCTGTATCTATTGCTTTATATGAAATCGCTGCAGAACAAGTAGGGTTTGAACGCACAAAAGATGGCGTAAAATAATTTGATATAACGATACTAGATACCTAATTAATAGAGGAATTAAAACTCTATTCATTAGGTATTTTTTTAACGTATACCACATTCCTAAAAACTATAACAAAACGCACTCTAAAGGTAGAAAATATAAGGGAAGTAGGGTATAATTAAACTGTTCATGTAAATAATTATTGGAGGTTTATATGGCTAAAGATTGTTCATTTGACGTTGTATCCGAAGTGGATATGCAAGAAGTAGATAATGCAGTAAATCAAGCGAAAAAAGAAATCGGCACACGCTATGATTTCCGTAATAGTAAAGCAGATATAGAACATGATGGTGATACCATTAAAATTCATTGTGATGATGAATACAAATTAGGTGCTATCATCGATGTGCTAAAAGGTAAAATGGTAAAACGTAATGTTGCTATTAAAAACTTAGAATATGGTAAAATTGAACCAGCATCCGGCGGTACTGTACGTCAAGTTGTGACCATTAAGAATGGTATCTCTAAAGAGGTGGCTAAAGATGTTGTCAAATTAATTAAAAATATGAAATTAAAAGTGACGGCTCAAATTATGGAAGACCAAGTACGTGTAGCAGGTAAAGATAAAGATCAATTACAAGCAGTGATTACGATGCTTCGTGAGCAAGACTTGCCTGTGGAATTACAATTTGTGAATTTCCGTTCTTAATCAAATAGAGGAGCATCACCCAATAGATGCTCCTATTTTATCATGTGAGGGACTATGAACGTAGAAGATATGCGTGGTGGATACACCACTGGTTCCTGTGCAACAGCAGGGGTAAAAGCTGGACTCCTTGCTCTCATTGAAGAAGAAATTGTAGATCAAGTTTCTATACGAAATCCTCAAGATGCATTCATTGATGTGCCTATTTCTGAGGTTGAGATTCTCTCTCCTGCAGAAGCAATGGTGACAGTTGTAAAAGATGGTGGTGATGATCCAGATGTGACTCATGGTACAGATATTGTGACCACGGTAACATTAAATCAATCAGGAACCATTACGTATGAAGCTGGATTTGGAGTGGGTATAGTGACCAAGCCGGGTCTAGCCTTACCTGTAGGAGAACCTGCTATCAATCCCGGGCCTAGAACGATGATTTCCTATGTGTTCGAAGAGCTCGTACCAAAGGGCATGGGCATTCATGTGAAAGTATCCGTACCAGCTGGGGAGACCTTAGCTAGAAAGACCTTGAATGGCACTCTTGGTATTGAAGGTGGTATTTCCATCATTGGTACAACAGGTATTGTAAAACCAATGAGTGAAGAAGGGTTCAAAAACTCCCTAGTGCCGCAATTGCGTGTCATGAAAGAAGCAGGCTATACAACGGCCATCCTGGTGCCGGGGCGTATTGGTCAAGAAATCGCAAAAGAACAACTAGGGATTTCTATCAATCAAATGGCAGAAACAAGCAATTTTATCGGCTTCATGCTAGAACAATGTGTCAAAATTGGATTTAAAAATATCCTCATCATTGGTCACATTGGTAAAATTATCAAATTGGCTAGCGGCAGCTTTCATACCCATAATCGCATGAGTGATGGACGTATGGAAACGATTGTAGCTTATGCAGCCTTAGAAGGGGCATCTCGAGAAGTTTGTGAAGAATTGATGGACTGTCGCACAACAGAGGCTGCCATGCCAATTATTGAACGGGAACACTTAGAGGGCATTTATCAGCGTGTAGCGGATAGAGCGTCCTTGCGTTCTATGCGCTATATTGCGCAAGATGCAAAGGTTGGTATTATCATATCTACCCTAGATGGCACTATATTGGCCGTCGATGAGGTAGCGAAGGAAATAGGAGAAGAAGAATCATGGCACATACCTTGTATGTCGTAGGTATTGGCCCTGGGAATCCAGAGTATGTAGTACCTAGAGGATTACATCTAATCAAGCAGGCTAAAGTTCTGGTAGGAAGTGAGCGAGCATTAGAAGATTTTGCTCAGCCAGGTCAGGAAACCTTTCCTATTGCGAAATTAGCGCCTATGGCAGAGTGGATGGGAGAACAACTACAATACAATGACATTGTAGTCTTAGTCAGCGGTGATACAGGATATTATTCCTTATTGCCGTATTTAAAAACTAAGTTTCCTAACCATCCTATCGATGTAACACCAGGAATTAGCTCTATGACATTTGCCTTTGCTAGACTTGGAGAAGTATGGCACAATGCAGATTTAATGAGCTTTCACGGTCGTCGACCAGAGGAAACAGATTTGTATTATGCAGAAGGACGTAAGTTAGGTTTCTTAACGGATCCTGAACAAAATCCTGCCTATATTGCAAGATATTTAATCGAGGAGCATGGTTGGCCGAAGGATACAAAAGCGGCAGCCTGTGAACGATTGAGTTATGAAGATGAGCGTATTGAACGCGGTACATTAGAAGAATTACAAAAATTGGAGGGCTTTGGGCACTCCGTGATGGTGGTATTAGGATGAGACATTTTTTTGGAATTGAAGACGAGGAATTTATTCGTGGCGATGTGCCAATGACGAAAAAAGAAATTCGTATGGTAGTCATGAATGCAACTCGTGTAGAAGAAGATAGCGTGGTTCTTGATGTGGGAGCTGGTACTGGCTCCATTTCGATTGAAGCTGCTTTAGCTGCTCCGAAAGGACATGTATATGCTATCGAACGCTTTGAAAAAGCGACAGATTTAATTCGCCAAAATCAAGAAAAATTTGGTGTAAAAAACTTAACAATTATTGAAGCTAAAGCGCCAGAAGGTATGGAAGATTTACCAGAATTAGACGCTGTTATCATCGGTGGTAGCGCTGGTGGTATGGGGACGATTATGGACGAAGCCACACGGTTGTTAAAAGTGGGCGGTCGTCTTGTAGTAACCGCTGTGACTATGGAAACAGGATATACCATTTTAAAAGAACTAAAAGGTAGACCGTATACTTATGAAGGGTTTCAAATGCAAGTGAGCCGTTTCAGAAAGGCTGGTCCGTACCATTTGTTAAATCCATTGAGCCCTATTTTTATCGTAACTGCAGTGAAACAGGAGGCATAATATGGCACAAGTACATATCGTAGGCGCAGGTCCTGGCGATCCAGAGTTAATTACCCGTAAGGGATATCGATTAGTACAAGAAGCAGACGTAGTCATCTACGCTGGTTCCTTGGTGAATCCAGCAATTTTAGAAGCTTGTAAAGAAGGTTGTGAAATACATAATTCTGCATCTATGAGCTTAGATGATGTATTAGCAGTTACAAAAGCTAGTGTGGCAGAAGGTAAAACGGTAGTGCGCTTGCATACAGGTGACCCTGCGATTTATGGAGCCATTCAAGAACAAATGGATGCCTTGAAAGAAATGGGCATTACTTATGATGTAACGCCAGGAGTAAGCTCTTTCTTAGCTACGGCAGCAGCCTTGCAACAAGAGTACACATTGCCAAATGTAACGCAAACTGTCATCATCACTCGCATGGAAGGCAGAACACCTATGCCTGAAAAAGAAAAATTATCTATGTTGGCTAGCCATGGCGCTACTATGTGTATTTTCTTGTCTGTCCAAATGATTGACAAAGTAGCAGCAGAATTAATTGAAGGTGGGTACGATAAAACAACACCGGTGGCTATCGTTGTGAAAGCATCTTGGCCAGACCAACGCATCATTCGTGGTACCTTAGAAACCATTGCTGATGTGGTAGCAGAAGAAGGCGTTATCCGCCAAGCTATGATTGTGGTAAGCCGTGTGTTAGATACAGATTATGAACTATCTAAGCTTTATGACAAAGGCTTTGCTCATATGTATAGAGATGCTAAGTAATGAAGATAGCTATCGTATCTGTTACAAAACGTGGGGCTAAGCTAGGCCAACAAGTACGCAGTGCCTATATACAGGAACATGTGGTGGACTGTTATGAAAAAGTAGAACGTGAAAGTGGAGACACAGCCATATCCTTTTCTTCTTTGAAAGTGCATATAGAACAGTTGTGGAAAGACTATGACCGTATCTTATTCATTATGGCCACAGGCATTGTAGTGCGTATGATTGCACCTTTCATCAAGCATAAATCGGAAGATCCAGCTATCTTGGTAATGGATGAAGGTGGTCACTTTGTGATAAGCCTATTATCTGGTCATTTAGGTGGCGCTAATGAATGGACTAGCGAAGTGGCTATGATTACGGGGGCTACTCCGGTGATTACGACAGCTACAGACGTGAATCAGTTGCCTGCACCAGATGTATTAGCCAGAAAAATCGGCGCGAAGGTAGAAGACTTTTCTATGCTTATTAAGGTGAATGCAGCCATCGTCAATGGAGAAACTGTCAAATATTATTTAGATAGTACTTTGGCAGATGACTTTGAAAGGGCTGTACAAGCACATCAAGTGGACTATGTTCTCTTTCATCCAGAGGAAGCATTCCCATGGGGGGATGAGCCAAAGGTTGTCATTACGGATAGAACTATTGACTGCGTAGGTGTCACACTAGTGCTACGACCACCGACTATGACGGTGGGCATCGGATGCCGCCGTGATACACCGAAAGAATTGATACTTTCAGCCGTAGCAGAATCATTACAAAATGTAGGACGGTCCCCATTGAGCGTCAAAGGAGCGGCCTCAGTCATCGTAAAAGCTGATGAAGTAGGATTATTGGAGGCTATGGAAATATTGAAATGGCCTATCCAATTTTATACACAAGAAGAAATGGCCCCTTGTATTGAAGAGGCACAAATTATTGAATCAAATTTTGTTAAACAAACCATAGGAGTAGGAAACGTATGCGAAACGACAGCACTATTACTAGCGCAGGGGCAGGAGCTACTGCAGCACAAAACAATATTTCCGAGAACAACCGTAGCCATTGCACGGGTACATTACAAGTTATCGGAATCGGACCAGGTAACCCAGAATTCATGACACCAGAAGCTCGTGAAGCAATTTTGCAAGCTGACCGTGTAGTAGGTTACATTACCTATCTAGACTTGATTAAAGACCTTGTAGCAGACAAAGTTACTGTAGGAACAGGCATGATGCAAGAAGTAGATCGTTGCCAACAAGCAGTGGATTTAGCTGTAGAAGGTTATAAAGTGGTGGTTGTATCCAGCGGTGACCCAGGTGTATACGGCATGGCTGGTCTTGTCATCGAATTGGCTAATAAAGTGGCAGAAGAAAAACGTCCTCCTGTACATATCGTTCCAGGCTTAAGCGCTGTGAACATGGCGGCAGCTGTGTTGGGTGCTCCATTGATGCATGACTTCGCTGTTATCAGCTTAAGCGATTTGATGACACCATGGGACTTAATCAAAAAACGTGCCGCTTTATGCGCAGAAGGTGATATGGTTATTGCTTTATATAACCCACGCAGTAAAAAACGTGTAACCCACTTAGATGAAGTACGTGAACTAGTATTGCAACACCGCGATCCTAAAACACCTGTAGGCATTGTCCAAAAAGCAGGTCGTGTAGGTCAACATATCATTATTTCTGATTTAGAGCATTTCCACAAAGAAGAAATCGATATGCAAACATTAGTTATCATTGGTAACAGCCAAACGTATGTGGAAAATGGTAAAATTATTACGCCACGAGGATATAAACTGTGATTTGGGTTATAGCGGGTACGTTAGATGGCCGTAATTTGGCGGTAGCAGTACAAGAGCATACAGGATTACCTGTGTTGGTGTCCGTAGTGAGCCAATATGGGGCACAATTAGCATCCCATCCGGAGATTGAAGTGCATGAAGGACGTTTGAATCTAGAGGAAATGAAAGCTCTCATTCAAAATAAAGGCATTACGATGCTCATTGATGCGAGCCATCCCTATGCGGCGATTGTGACTGCCACAGCTCGCGAAGCTGCCGCAGATATGGAAATTCCTTTCATTCGATTTGAACGGAAAGAAGTGCCATTGCCAGAGTATGATAAATTACATCATGTGAGTAATGAAGAAGAGGCAGCTACTTTAGCGGGTGAGCTAGGTAAAGTGGTATATCTCACAACAGGTAGCAAGACTATGCATGTCTTTGCCAAGTCTGAAGCTCTACAAGATAAAGAAGTATGGACCCGTGTGTTACCGACGGCGGAAGTGCTACAAATGATGGAAGATTTGGGAGTATCTCCTAAATATACAATCGCTATGCAAGGACCATTTTCTTATGACATGAATAAGGTCATGTTCCAAGATACAAAAGCAGAGGTAGTAGTCATGAAAAACTCTGGCCTTGTAGGAGGTTCAGACACTAAGTTACAAGCTGCTATCGATTTAGATGTTCATGTCATTGTTATCGATCGCCCAACACCGGCGAAAGGAGCAGTGACGATTTCAACAGTAGAAGAATTTAAAACCCTATGGGAGGATTACGATGGATTACATTAAAAACCCTAAAGCAATTGAAGATAAAAGTATGGAAATTATCTATCCATATGTTAAAGATATGGGATTTACTGAGGACGAAATTCGTGTGGTATCTCGTACCATTCATGCGTCTGGTGACGTAGAATATGCAAAATTATTCCGTACTAGTGAAGGTGCTGTAGCGGCGGGAATTGCAGCTGTTAACAATGGCGCTCATGTTTACACTGACGTGGAAATGGTGCGCACAGGTATTTCTAAACCAGCGTTGAAACTTCATAACAGTGAAGCACATTGCTTAATTCGTGACGAAAAAGTGGCTGAAATGGCAAAAGAATTAGGCGTAACACGCTCTATTGCTGCGATGCGTACATTCGGTAAAGAATTAGAAGGCCAAATTGTGGCGATCGGTAATGCACCAACTGCTTTATACGAAGTATTGCGCCTTGCTTTAGAAGAAGGGATTCGTCCTGCTTTAATCATCGGGATTCCAGTAGGATTCGTAGGTGCTGCAGAATCTAAAGATTATTTAGCAGAAGTATCTCCAGTTCCTTACATTACAATTCAAGGTAACAAAGGTGGTAGCTCCATTGCTGCATCCGTTGTTAACGCATTGTTCTACACAGATGTAAAACGAAACGACATGTTATTTGTAGAAGGAAAAGAAAAGAAATAATGAATAGAACGAGTCAAACACGCAATGCATGGCGTATGTTTCTCGTTCTAGTGTTTGGGGCAGCAGCGATTGCTGCCCTCATCTTATCATTAGTATTTGGGTCCGCCCAGACTACATTGGCTCAAATATGGCATACATTGTGGTCTCCCACCTTATCTGATACGAACTCACTAGTCATATGGAATATTCGCTTTCCAAGAAATATAGTAGCGGCCCTAGTAGGCTCGAATCTAGCTGTAGCAGGTGCTATCTTACAAGCAGTTATGAAAAATCCATTAGCAGATCCGCAAATCGTAGGGGTTTCCTCAGGCGCAGGATTAGCTGGTGTCATAGTATTAATTTTATTTCCTTACCTAGAATATGCAGTGCCATTCATCGCCTTTATTGGCGCTTTGACAGCGGCCATACTTGTGTATGCCTTAGCCTGGAAACAGGGTATACGTCCAAGTCGTATTATCTTGGCTGGGGTAGCCGTAGCAGCATTCTTAGGGTCCATGATATCTGCCCTTCTCGTATTCTATGGGGATCGAGTGCAAGGGGCTCTATTATGGATGGTTGGCGGTCTAGCCGCTCGTAGTTGGCCGCAAGTGTATGTCTTAATTCCTTATACCATAGGGGGCTTGTTATTTGCCTTCTTAGGAGCAAAACGATTGACTATACTCAGCTTAGGTGATGAAACAGCACGAAGTTTAGGCTTAGCCGTTGAAAAAACACGGTTTATGATGACTGCTGTGGCTGCATTATTAGCAGCCAGTGCCGTATCAGTAGCAGGTTTAATTGGTTTCGTAGGATTGATTATTCCACACATTGCGCGCATGATGTTGGGCACAGATTATCGCTTCTTATTGCCAGGATCTGCCTTCTTAGGAGCCTTTGTGCTTGTTATCAGCGACACAGTGGGACGTACATTATTTAGTCCTATCGAGATTCCAGTAGGCATCATTATGGCTTTCTTCGGTGCTCCATTCTTCTTGTATTTATTGAGGAGGGATGACTAATGAAACCAGTAATTTCTGTGAAAGATTGTCGTGTCTCCTTCGGTGAAAAAGAAGTCTTAAAGAGCATTGATTGGACGGTCTATGAAGGGGAAATCGCTACCTTAATCGGTCCTAATGGTTGTGGTAAAAGTACCTTATTACATGCCATTACTAGTGCTATTAAAAGTGCGGGAACCATCCAAATTGCTGGGAAAGCGGCAACGGAGTATTCTAATAAAGAATTAGCTAGATATATGGCATTCTTACCACAAGTACCATCTATCCCAAAAGATATGTTAGTAGAAGAACTCGTCAACTGTGGTCGATTCCCTTACCAATCCTGGTGGAAGCAACAAGGAGCTCATGATAAAGAAGTAGTAGATGCTGCCTTAGAGGCCACGCAAGTGAGTCATTTGCGGAATCAACTAGTATCTTCCTTGTCTGGTGGAGAACGGCAACGTGTATGGATTGCCATGGCATTAGCTCAAGAACCAAAAGTGTTAATCTTGGATGAGCCTACCACGTATTTAGATATTAACCACCAATTGGAGATTATGGAGTTATTACAGGACTTAAATCGCCGTGAAGGGTTAACAGTTGTCATGGTTCTTCATGAATTGAACCAGGCCGCACAATATTCTCATCGGGTCGGTGTGCTTTATCAAGGACAGATCTTAGCCGATGGCTCACCAAAAGATGTGATGACAGAAGAATTACTAGAGAAAGTATTTGCTGTTAGAACCGATGTAGAAGTAGGGGAGTTTCCTTATATACGGATACAGGGGTTACTGTAGTACATAAGTAAAACTTAACAAGGGATCTATAACTCTTTATATTGGCATAGTCATAACCATGGGCTATGCCGATTTTTTATGACTTGGGAGAGGTACTGATGGTATTAGTATATAAATCAATAATTGTATGATACAATAATTTAACCCCCTCGAATTCGAGGGGTTTTTAAAAGAAGCAGGTAGCAATGCCTTTACATTATCTCCACAGAAATGGGCAACGACTACAAATGCCAAAGGCTTATTTGTAAAAGTTGGTAGAGGTGGTGGTACGTTCGCACATAAAGATATTGCTTTTAAATTCGCTTCTTGGATCTCAGCTGAATTTGAACTTTATATCATTAAAGATTACCAAAGACTAAAAGAAGATGAAACTTAAAATTATCACTCACTTGGAATTTACATCGTGAAATATCAAAAATAAACTATAAAATTCATACTGATGCTATTCAAACATATTTACTAAATGATTTAACGGACAGTCAGTTAGGTTTTAAATATGCAAGTGAAGCAGATATGTTAAATGTTTCCTTATTTGATAAAACGGCTAAACAGTGGCGAGATGAAAATAAAAACTTAAAAGGTAATATGAGAGATTATGCAAGTTTAAATGAATTATTAGTTTTAGCCAATATGGAAAGCTACAATGCAATTCTCATTGAGAAAGGTTTAGAACAAAAAGAAAGAATGATAGAACTAAGAAAGCTTGCAAGAAATCAAATGTTATCACTTGAAAAATTAAATAATACAGGAATAAAAAGATTAGGAGATAAGTCAAAGAAGTAGAGATGTATATTGTGAGGTAGGCATTAGAGATTTTCTTCTAGGATCGATTCGTTCTTTGGAATATTGCTCATGAATCACTTTGTAGATATGGCAGTGCAAGGATATGGTTGGATTGGTGCTACGTAAGTAGTCAATTGTTTGTAAAGCGTGATTATAAAGTAGAAATAATCTTACATTGCAAGTAGAAGACGAAATAGGAAGTTTGAAGTAACATATAGGTACGAAATAAATTCAGAAGAGATTAAAACGAGAAGTAAGTGAACTGCTTACAATTTGTAATCAGTTGAGAATGAAAGTAACAAGATAGCAAATTAAAATGCATGCTATACAGTATATAGGTTGCTATATACGTTAGCATGCATTTTATCGTTTATAATTGTACTTTCACACCATAGATAATATTGACTAATTCAGCCATAGCTTCTGGTGTTTCTAGTCCAGGATTCAATAAGAACCATTGGGATGGTAAGAAGATAACTTTGTCATGTTTTACAGCTTGTAATTGATTCCAAGCTGGATTGCTAGTCATTTCTTTGGCAAAGGTTGCATTGATTTCATCTTTTTTACCCATGGTAACAACAAGGATTATGTCCGGGTTATCTACTGTTAATGTTTCTAAGGAATAAGGCACTGTTTTAGAAGTCACATTATCTTTTAGATGTTGTTCTACTACATTGGTAATACCTAATTCACGAACCATGGACGCTGTGATTGCTAGAGGAGTTTCTGCTGTTACAGACTTACCGGTAGCTCGTAATACAGCGACTTTGACAGGTTTATCTTTAGGGACAGCAGCTTTCACAGTATCGATTTTTTTATTGTAATCTTCGATGACAGATTTGGCCTTGTCTTCTGTATGGAAAATATTGCCCAATAATGTTAATAATGGAATATTATCATTGATTCCATCATAGTTAATCAAAATAGATGGAATGTTATTGCTATCTAGTTGCCCTTTGAATTTTTCATGCTGGCTAGGTAATCCTAATACTAAATCGGGATGTAGACCCACTAATTGTTCCATATTAGGACTGGCTGTATGGCCTATGCTTGGTAATGATTCAATTTCACTAGGTAATTTTTCGTTACTTTCAACACGAGCGATGGCTTTGCCACCAACAGCGTAGATCATTTTTGAAATCGAATTAGATAAAGCTACTACCTTGGATGGGTTAGCAGGTATTGTATAGGACTGATCTTGGTAAGAGACAGTGCGAGTTGTTTCTGTTGTAGTAGGGCCTGTTTTTGTACATCCACCTAGTAACAAAGAAGTGGAGAGTAGAACAGCACTACAAATTTTTAAATATGTTTTCATTGTTTATTTCTTTCAAATAAGGGGATACGAAACGTATCCCCTTATGTTTTTAGTACTATAGTATTGTTGGTAAATTATTTTACTAATGCATCATATGCTTCGGAAGCACGTTCTGCAAAGATATCACGGATTTGTTGGTTTTCACCAGCACCATGGATATAAGTATCTACAGTGAATCCTTCTTTCATAAGGATATTTTTATGAGAATCAGGTTCATCACCAGCCATATCGTTGTTTGCATGGTCACCAGCCACCATCATTAATGGCATTAATGTAACGTGTTTGATACCTTTTTCTTTCAATTGAGGGATTACTGTTTCAAGGTTTGGCCATCCTTCAACTGTGTAAAGGTATGTATTTTGGAATCCCATGGAATCGATACGATCTTGAATTACTGCATAGTATGCATTGGATGGATCCGGAGTACCATGAGCCATGATCAATACAGCAGAATCTTTTGTTTGGATCATAGGGAATTGGGAAGAGTATGCTTTTAATGCTTGTTCAATATCGTCGCGTTGTTCTTCTTGGCCCATCCAGTACATTAAAGGTAAACCTAATGTCATTTTTTTGAAATCTTGTTTATGATGGTTGAATACAGCGCCAGCATAGTTATATTCCATACCTGGAATCATATTTAATGTTGTTAAAGCAACACGAGTGTATCCATCAGCTTTTAATTGGTCTAAAGCTTCTTCTGGGGTAGGGTATGTAATACCTTCATGGGCTTTAATGCGATCAATAATAATATGGGATGTGAAAGCAGTGACTACTTTCACATTTGGATGTTGTGCTTTGATTTCATTGATAGTAGCATCAATTGTTTTTGCACGAGTATCTTTGAAAGTAGTGCCAAAGGACATAACTACGATAGCATCTTTATTCATTGCGTTTTTCATCATTGGATTTTCGTATGTACGAACACCAATGGAAGCAGCTTCTTGTAATGCTGGAGTTGCATCTTTTACTTCAGAGTTTAACATGTACGCCGCATCAGTAGATTGAGAAACGCCGAAAGCTGCAGTTACTGCTAATGCCGCAATCATGGCGCTTTTAGAAAAGAATTTCATAATAATTCTCCTTACCTAAAACTAGAAATATACCCAAAAGCATGAATTTTTATTTCCCTATTCATACTCATTTATTATTATATTCCTAGCTGTGATAAGTGTCAATGAAATATAAACATATAATCATGAAAGTTAGATATAATTAAAGTATATTATCATGAACTCATCGTCTAAAATATAAATATAATTTTACAATTCGTGAATCAAATGGAGCATTTGAAATCCATATGGAGTAGATGTGATATTTGATTAGGTCTATAATACAAATGATTAATATTATCAAATTTATTTGTATTTATAGGAAGATGGTGGAATGCTATGCATTATTCTAAGCCGTATCAGAAACGTTTACTTACTGGTGCAGTCATGAGTTGGATGGCTTGTTCTTGGTATCTACTTGGTGGATTAGCACCTGTACAGGCAGAAGGATCTGTGTTTGTTACAGCAGACCGTGCACAAGAAGAAGCAAAATATAACTCTCAACAAGTGCAAATCATTACTAAAAAAGATATTGAACAAAAACAGGCTAAATCTGTGGAAGATATTGTATTTACACAAGCTGGTGTGAGTCGTACAGTGGACAGCATGGGTCGTGTCGGTGTATCGATTCGTGGTGCTGAACCTCGTCATACATTAATTCTTGTAGATGGGCAGCCAGTGATGGGTGAATTTGCAAAATACCAAGGTCAAGGTGATGAATTACAACGACTAGGTACAGAAAATGTAGAACGTATAGAAATTATCCAAGGCGCTGCGAGTGCAAAATATGGATCCGATGCTATTGGTGGTGTTATCAATGTAATTACGAATAAACCAAATAAAAATGCAAATATCCGTATCAATGGTGAAAGCATTCGTTCCCGTGGCGATCAAGGTTTGTTCCCATATAGTAACTTCTTTATGCGTGCTGACTCTGGTCAACAAGGTAAATTACGTGTCAATATTCATGGTAGTAAACGTGATATCGTTCCTGTATATGCTGCGAGGGAAAGAAAAGAAGTTCCATTTGGAAATTCTACTGTCAATGAACAGTTTCCTAAAAACTCCCTAAGATATTATGGGACAAACTCCAATTTAGGATTGTCTGCAATTTATGATGTGAATCAAAATAATTCGTTTACCTTTACAACAGACCGTTATAACGAAGATTTAGAACGTTTTGTAAAACGTACAAACTCCGAAGATGAACCACAAGTTCATTACAAACGTGATTTAGATAGAAATAAAAGTAACCTTTCCTATGCAGGACAAGATGAAAAAAGCAATTGGAAGGTTGAATTAAACTATACTCGTACAAAAGAAGATGATGTAACCTTAACAAGTGAGTATGGTCGTAGTAATTATGAAGGTAAAAACACATTGAACTATGTGGACAATGTGGACCATAAACAATGGAGCTTTAATATCACTGGAGACACTCAAGCCAACGATAATCACTTGCTTTCTTATGGTTTTGGATATACTACTGAAAGTGGCGAAGGTAGCCGTCTAAAAAGTGCACCTCATACATGGGTTAGAAACATTGATCCATGGGACTATGATAAAAGTTTAGCTGTAAAACATGGTAAACCAGAGAGTACAATCTATCGTCATTCTTTCAAAGAAAATGAAGAAGGCGTATTACGTTGGGATAAAGAAAAAGAGTGGTATGGTTATGATCATACAGATAAAACAAGTATACCAGAATTTACCTATGAAGATTTCAAAAACTATCTTGACCCAGAAGCAGGATTAGATCCAGCTGCATTCCATGGACTTGTGTATAACTCTGGATATACACCAAACAATATGGAATCCCGTAACCCAGAAGCATTGAAACGATTCAAGGCATTTAATGATAAATTAAATGAAATTCCGTACAATAAAGAACTGATTGCTAAATATGGACCAGGTCATCAAGGTACTGAAACCATTGATGGGGTCAAACCACCTGTAATAAATAAAGATTATTTAGCTTTATTCTATTACATGGAAGATCCGTCTTTCAAAATTGTACGACCTCAATTTAATGGCGGTCATTTCAAAGATGAATACAATAAACGCATTAACCAACAAACCATGGGTAGTGCAAGATTACGGAAACAGCACTTCTTCTTGCAAGACACATGGCAAATCAACAAAGATACTTTGTTACAACCAATTGTACGTTTAGATCATAGTGATTTATTTGGGTCTCATATGACTTTCAATATGGGTGTTACACACAATGTCAATGGGAATGCACATCGTCGGTTGAAAGCCAATGTTGGTACTAGTTATACAGAGCCAGGTATGGGTGAATTATACTATAACTGGGAAATGTTTGGACCTACGGTAACGAATGTGGCTCCATTGTCTGGTGGACGTGCTCGTTTAGGTTGGTATTGGATTGGCAACCCAACATTAAAACCTGAAAAGTCGAAAAATATAGATATTTCCTTTGAAGGAGAAAATAAAAATACCTATATGAAATTGACGGCTTTCCGCAATCAAATTCGCAACTATATGACCATTGCTAATACTGGACATTTAATGGATTTCTATCCATATCTTGATGAAAGCACTTATTTCGGAGCTACAAAATATGCGCATGCACCAGATATGCTTTATACATTCCGCAATATCGGAAAAGCTCGTGTCAATGGTATTGAACTAGAAGTGAAACAACGGTTGAATGACCATGCGAAATTGAAAGTAGGTTATACATATTTAGATGCAGTGAATAAAACGAATCCAGATATGCCAAAACGATTGTTGGACAAACCAATGCATAAACTCGATTTAGGATTGGAGTTAGAAGATAAAGTAAGTGGCTGGAGTGGCAATATTTGGACTGATTACTATTATGGTATGTTAGATAGTAACTCTGTTGCTGGCGGTGGTAACTATATTACATCACAAGTAAATCCAGAAAATAACGATAAGTCTATTATCACCTACGAGTTCAATACGAAAAAAACAGCGGATATGTACAAGAAGAAAACCTATGGTATTTGGAATATGATTGTACAGAAAAAAATCGATAAAGATTCCCTTGTTTACTTTGGCATGAACAACCTATTCAACCATCGTGATGATGATCGTGCTCTACAAGGACGTCAGTTCCGATTTGGTATGAACTTAAAATTTGGTTCCGATGGTTCTAGTACTTCTAAACATACTGATGCGAAGGCTGTAGCAATGAATGGAACAACTCCAATCACAGAACATGGTGTATCTAAAGCTCAAGAAGCTCTAACGCCGTCAGTATTAGAATCTCAATTTGACCAAAATCGAGAAAAAGGGGCTACTGTAGTGGGAGATATCCGCTTTGGTGGTGACAGTCACTTAGGCAGTGATAGACCAGCAAACCGTGTGACAGCAGTAAGTTCAATTAGTGATGGAGCATTGAAAAACTTACAAGATAAAAATGAACATGGCTTCCATAGTCACTTACGCTTAGGTGTTGATGCTCGTGTGGGCGATCATACGAATGTAAAAGTAGTAGCTACAGCACAAGGTCAAGAAGGCGTCGATGCATCGCATGTCACAACAGGGTCTAAAGGACTTTCTCATAGCCGTTTAGAAACAATAGATGTCACAAACCATCATGCTAAATGGGATTTCAGTGTCGGTCGATTGACTGAGAAATTTGGTATGACCGGCTATTGGTTTAATAAGGAATTTGATGGACTACGCAGTGTTTGGACTAGCGATAAAGATCAAGTGCGTATTGGTTATGGTGATTTCCGTCATAGTACAGGTATTGAAGATTCTGCATACACCCATGCAATTTTTACTAAATTCAAACGTCCTCCAACTGTTGATGAATTCGTAGGAACAACTTTTGATTACACGGGTCTTTCTGAAGAAGAGAAAAAATTAGTAGGTGGTGCAAAAATTGAAAAAGTTGTGAAAGATGCGCCGAATACGATTAATTTCTATCAACAGTTAAAAGCCTTACAAGGAGATTACAAATCCTTAAGTGAGAAAAAAGAAACATTTGCTAGCGATATTGTTGCGTTGAAGGATGAAATGGATAATGAATACATTGCCGACACACCTGAAAAGAAAGAGCAGTATCGTAAAGATATTGAAGCTAAAACGAAAGAACTTGAAGAAGTAACTGCTAAACTAGATGCCAATATCGATGCCCAATATGATGTAGTAGCACGTATGCAAGAAATTGTCTTAAAAGCATATGGACATGATAAAGGCTTTAAGAAATATAATGTAGCTAAAAAGGCGGATGAAGAAATTACGGTTCCGATTAAGTTGCCGGATATTGAATTTAGATATACTGGTACATCCATTCATCATGACGAAGATGAGGATGCAGATTATGAAGATCCAGTGGATTCTAACACATTTTATACAAAACCTAAGGCCAACCCAAGCGGTGCAAACCTAGATAATCCACTATTTAAATTGAAAATTTCTGATTCGGCTGTAATGGGTAAAGATAGAAAAGAATATCTCAAAAAATGGTTTGAATCCAATAAAGAAGAAATCATTAAGGCCTACAAAGAACGAGCAATGGAAATAGCTAAAAACTCGGTAGGTGAACATGGTACAGTGAAAGATATTACCTTTAAAGATGAAGATTTAGCTAAAGCTGGTGATGCATTATACGAAATGAACTATTTAAATGTAGGCACACCAGGTGAATCTACGATCTCGAAAACGTATCAATCAGGCATGTATCCATACCTTGTAGCACAGTATTTCAATGAAATAGTAAGTGCTTTAGAGGCTACAGATGGTCATAGTAAATTACCACGAGAAGCATTTATTCCATATACAGGTGCTATTATTCCAGCGGAAGGTATCGTACTACAACGTGATGTAATTCCACCGATTAAACGAGCAGGATACGTACAATTACGCCATATGGTAGGTAAACAATTAGGCCTTACTGCGTGGTACTTGCGTTCTATGGGCAATGATACAAACACAGTACAATTTGCTAGTGGCTTAGGTACATCAAGTACAACTTTCAAAGGTGTGGCTAATGTAGTAGGTATTGGGGCAAAATATAGTACAGGTAATGCATCTGTATCCTTTGACTACGGTCAAAACAGAACTGACTTTGGTCGATTTATGAATGGACGCACCGTGTATAACTATGTTCCAGGTAGTATTAACTTTACACCAACTGGTCGTACAATGGGTGGAAATCCAAGCTTCTGGGTAGTACGTTTTGATATTGGTCAATCCGATTATAAACGTGCAGGTAGCTGGAATGGTTTTATAGATTATAAACGATTTGATCATGGTTCCTTCTTTGGTGGTAATGGCAGTGGTTCTGTGCCAGATCGTTACCTAGACGGCATTAGTAGCTTTACCGTAGGTGGCGGTTACGTGCCTCGTAAGGATTTCTTATTAGAAGCGTTCTACACATTTGATGCAAAAGCGACTGGACAACGTGATACATTGTATGGTGGAGAAAACTTTAAACTAGGAAATTATACAAGAATTCAAGGAACATATAAATTCTAATACTATCTTATTCCATACATCCATGATGTAATGTAAAAGATTATTTTTGATGCCTAATGAGTGCGTATCTAGTACTCATTAGGCATTTTATGTATTGACACTCATGTGATTTTAAAATAGGAAAGATTATAATACTCTTTAATGGATCGACTTAAAAGAGTATGTAATGGTTATACGTATATAGGTAGACTTATATGTACCCTTTGTTGAGCGATAGAAATATATGCTAATAAACCTAATTTATATGCGTAGTACATTATAAAAATGAGAAATATTTACAAAAAATATAACTAAATGGGCTAATTGAAAACGTTTCGGAGTGGATTTGATAGATAAATTAGTATAAAATAAAAGCAAAATGATATTTTTTGTCATTTGTGTTATTAATTGTGTTAATTTTTTTGTATGTAGGAGTAGATTGGAATGACGACAAATCGTAGTAAGCAACAAAAATACTTCATGCTATCATGTGCGATTGCTACATGGATAGCGCTACCAGGTTTAATGTATTCCAACTCAGTACAAGCTGAGGGGTCTGTATATGTTACAGCTGATAGAGCTCATGAAGAGGCTAAATATAACTCACAACAAGTGAGCATTATTACTAAAAAGGATATTGAACAAAAACAAGCTAAATCAGTAGAAGATATCATTTTCACTGAAAGCGGTGTATCACGTACTGTAGATTCTATGGGTCGTGTGGGTGTATCCATTCGTGGTGCAGAAGCCCGTCATACTTTGATTTTAGTAGACGGTCAAGCTGTATTAGGTGACTTGGCTAAGTTCAGTGGTGCAGCTGATGAAGTTATGCGCTTAGGCACAGAGAACGTAGAACGTATTGAAATCGTACAAGGTTCTGCCAGCGCTAAATATGGATCTGATGCCATTGGTGGTGTTGTTAATATCATCACTAAAAAAGCGGCTAAAAAACCAACAATCCAAATCAATGGTGAAGGATCTCGTGCAAAAGGTGGAGAAACTGGCTATGGTAATACTAATTTCTTCTTGCGTGCCGATTCTGGACAAATGGGTAAAGTTCGTGTAGCTATCTCTGGTAGTAAACGTGATATTTTACCAGTATATGCTACAAAAGAAAGAAGAGATACTGGTGATAAACTAGAAGGGGACTTCAAACCTAATGCACTTCGTTTCTACGGTGATACTTCTGATATTGGCTTTAATGGTATTTATGATATCAATAAAGATCATAATATTCAGGTACGTTTAGATCGTTATACAGAAGAATTACAACGGGATGTTAAAAATAGTACATCACCAATGGAGCCTCAACGTCATTTTAAACGTGATAGTAACCGTAATACCTTAAACATGATCTGGAATGGTCGTGGTGGTGCCAGCGATTGGAAATTAGAATTAAATCACTCTCGTATCAATGAAAATGATGTTTCTTTAATTAACTATGTTGGTCGTTCCCAATATGAAGGTAAAAATGAATTACGTTATATTGATGATGTAGACCATCGTCAAACAGATATCCGTTTTAATGCAAACTCCGCGATTGGTGAAAAACATACATTGAGCTGGGGTATTGCGCAAACTAAAGAAACAGGTTCTGGTAGTCGACTAAAAAGTTCGCCTAATGTAAAAACTCGCTATATTGATCCATGGGACTATGATAAAAATTTATTAGTAGCAGGCGTGGATCGTTTAGAACGTCGACCTGGTGACAATAGCTTACGTATTTATTCTCATATTCATGATTACAAATTTAAACCAAGTAAAGATGGTTTACCAATTTGGGATAAAGATTATGAATACTATGGCGCAGAAAAAGAAAGCGATATTCCACCGATTACCTATGAATATTTGCGGGAGCACAAATTAGATGGTAATGGATCTACAGATCCATCTTCTTATTATAATAATTTATCCGACTTTGGTGTAGATGATGCTCATAGGAAGAAAATTGTCGAATTCAATGATGCTCTCAAAAAAGAAAATAACTTGAATGCATCTTCTGTATATGTTAAATATTTTACACAAGGAGAATCCTTAGATCCAGCAGAACGTGCGAAAGCCCCAAAATATAAAGGTGTCAAATTCCTAGAAAAATACCGTGAGCGTGAACAACGTATTACTGAAGGCGAAGGTAGTATTAAAAAAAGTAATTACTACTTATCTGATGCATGGCAAGTGAACAAAGATTTATTAGTTCAACCAACGCTTCGTATCGATAAGAGTAGTTTATTTGGTTCTCATGTATCTTGGAATTTTGGTGCTACCTATAATGTAAACTCCAACGCTCATCGTCGTTTGAAAGCGAATATTGGTACTGGTTATTCTGAACCTGGCATGGGTGAATTATGGTATAACTGGCAAATGTTCGCATCTAATCCAGTAGCACAAGGTGTAGCTAAAATGGGATGGTATTGGGCAGGTAATCCAAACCTAAAACCTGAAACATCTAAAAATATCGACATTAGTTTTGAAGGGGAAGGTAAAAATGATTACGCTCGTTTAGGTGTATTCCAAAACCGTATTCGTAACTATATGTCCGTATACTTTACAGGAGAATTACAAGACTGGGCACCACAGTTATCAAAACAAGATAAATGGATGCAAGCACCAGATTTAATTTATAGTTTTAAAAATATTGGTAAAGCAAAAATTACCGGTGTGCAGTTAGAATGGAAACATAAATTTGGTTCTAAATGGAGTACACGTTTTGGCTGGACTCGTTTGCAAGCGTTGAATCAATCTGATCCTACAATGCCAGCCCATTTATTAGACCGTCCAACTAACAAAATCGATTTCGGTATTACTTATGAAACTAAGAAGTGGAATGCACAACTGTGGGCAGACTATTATCATAAAATGCTTGATAGTAATACACAAAAAAATCGTTCCAACTACTGGATTAGTGGTATTGATTCCGATAGTGCCATCTATAATGTATCTAATGAGTACGAAGAAAAATCATTCGGTACATGGAATGCCATGGTACAACGTAAGTTTGGTAATGATTCCTTAGTGTATTTTGGGGTTAATAATATCTTTGATCATCGCGATGATGATAGAGCAACACAATCTCGCGTATATCGTTTTGGTGTAAATCTTAAATTCGGCGCAGGTGGAGATAGTAAAGCTCAAGATGCGAAGATGCAAAATCCTAGATCAACAAATGGTATAAATGGTACAACTCCTATTACAAAAGTTCATGTAGATAAAGCTATAACTACTGTGAATGGCGATGATATGGGACGTGAGCATCAATTCTTAGAAAGACCATTTGATGCTAAAAAAGAAAAAGGTACTGAATTTATCGGTGATTATCGTACACGTTTAATGGCGCACGGAGGTTCTGAACGTCCACAATCCTTGTACACAAGCACATCCTATGTAGGTAATGCAGAGTATAATCTAAAAGATCAAAAAGAACATGGATTAGAACAACGTATCCGTTTTGGTGTAGATGCAAGAATTAATGACAATACAAATGTAAAAATTCTTGCTAGTGCTAGTGGAACTCATTCCATTGATACAGCTAACACGACAATTAATTCTAAAGGATTAAATAAACAACGATTAGAAAACTTAGATGTTACACATTCTGGTGGACATTGGGATTTCTCTGTTGGTCGCTTATCTGAATCCATGGGTGCTACTGGATACTGGTTTAATAAAACATTTGATGGAGTTCGTGCTGTATGGACGGACCAAAGAAGTCAATTCCGCACAGGTATTGGTTCCTTTAAAGCAAGTACAGGTATTACAGACTCCGCTTATAACCATAGTACATACTCTACATATTTTAGAGCTCCAACATTAGAAGAGTTTATCGGATTAAATCATTTATATGCATATGACAATGATAAAGCAATGTTAGCCGATAAATGGGGTATTGTACCTGAAGTAGATGGTAAAAAAGTACCTGGTGAAGGATCGCCAATGGACACATACCTCAAAGAGTTTAAAGGTAAAAATGAAAATCTATATTTTGTAGAACAATTGGCAAATGTAGATGCATCTATGCCGAATGCAACGGATGCAGAAAAAGATGCAAAAAAAGTTGAAATTATCCAACGTATGGCTAAGATTCTAAACCAAGCGTATCCAGAACTTTTAAAAGGTAAATCCATGGGTTACAGAATGGAAAAAGATCCTGAAACCATGAAAGTTTTATATGAAGTAGAAGACGCTAATCATAATACAGCTTTATTAGAAGTAAATATGAACAATTATACTCCTAATATTACGTATAGTGAAGATAAAATTCGTGCCACAGACTCTGATGATGCTAAAAAATTCAAAGAAGAAAAAAATAAAGTCTTATATGATTTAAAAGTGGTAGAAAAAGAAGCGTTAAATAAAAAAATGGCATCTCCATTGGCAGATCCGACGATTTTAACACCAGACTATATTGATGCACATAAAGCACAGTTAGAAGAAGGCTATTTAGCAGCAGCTGAATTATTAGCTAAAACTAACTGGAATGAAATCTATGTATATGACAGAGATAATAACAACTCTGCTATGAAAAATATGGATATTTTTAGTATGGAAAATGGGTATTACAAGAAGATTTACTCATGGAAACCAGAAGCTGCCAAATACTCTAATCCAGTGAAAGATTACAAATTTAAACGTGTAGTAAAAGTGTTCAAAAAAGGCGAATCTGAGTGGCCTAAAGGTGATAAAATTCTTGACTATAATGTAGTAGAAGAATTAAAAGGTGGTAACTTTAAATCCGATAAGAGTGAATATGGTGATACTACATTACCAGCTATCGCGAAAGAATACTTAAAAGAATTGCTATCTGCAGTTAAAGATTCTGAACAAGGTAATACATTACCTCGTGCTGCCTTAGAAAAAGTAGTGGGCAAACCAATAAAAGTAACTGGTTTGAAATTGGAACGAGATGTAATACCAGCCATCGATAAGGCATTATTTGCTCAATATAAAACGCAAATCAATCCACGATTAGGTATTCAAGCATGGTTCTTACGTTCCTTGAACAATAATGAACACACAATGCAAGCCGGTCATGCAAAAACTAAGATGGAAACGCATACTGGAATTACTGGTTACACGACTGGTTGGTATGCAGAGCCAATTTACGGTGATGTAACATCTGAAGTTCCAGACTTTACTAATGATACATATACATCAAAACGATTGGCTAATATCTTTGCTATTGGTGCACAATATCAATTAGGTCATAATGCTCTTATCTCCTTAGATTATGGTTTCAACCGCAGCGATTTTGGTCGTTACATGAATGGTCATACTAATTTTGATCATATTCGTGGTACTGCTGACTTTACGGTAAAAGGTCACTCTATGGGTGGTACGCCACACTTCTGGACAGCTCGTCTTGATCTTGGACAGTCTGATTACACAAGACCTGGTAGCTGGAATGCATTTATGGATTACAAATACTTTGCTCATGGTTCCTTCTTCGGTGGCAATGGTACAGGTGCTGTGCCAGATCGTTACTTAGATGGTATCCGTAGCTTTACATTGGGTGGTGGCTATGTTCCTCGTAAAGACTTCTTAGTTGAGGCATTCTATACATTCGATGCAAAAGGTATTGGACAACGTGATACTTTATACGGTGGAGAAAACTTTAAATTAGGTAACTACACTCGTATCCAAGGTACATACAAATTCTAATATAAAGGAAT